>JAMOZU010000115.1 GCA_023667745.1 Ruminococcus sp. | reverse complement strand
AAATCACAAGGTTTTCGGGAGCATTCCAATACGTCCTGTGGTCTTTGTAGGACTTTTTGTAAGTTTTGAAATTTACTGCGTCCCCCAAATATGCCTGATGGGGATTAGTATGAACAGACCTCTTCGGAAACTCAAATTTAAAACTGTTATTTGTAAGATTAAATGTCGAGGCAACCTCTAAAAACCCCTGTTTTAAAAATTCGCAACACGAATTATAGCCTTTTCATGGGATTGTTCTTGACGAAATGGCAGGTTTTTAGATGTAACCTCGAATTTTCTTGTGAAATATACTGTAAAATTATGGAAAATATTTAGTTTTCGAGGAGGTCCGATCGTTCAAGTTTTTCCGCCGTCTTGCGTGACGGCGGGAGAAACCGCCTTGAGTAAAAATACATAACCATATGAGAGGAGCAATGTAAAAATGGCTGTTATCAACGGCAAAAAAGAGAACGCCGGAGGACGTTCCCTTGAGGAATATTTAAAGGAAAAGGGCTACCCGCAGGCGGGGCTGGCTGTGGAGATAAACGGCGTTATAGTGAAGAAAAGCGAATACGCCGGGCGGCTCATAGCCGATGAGGACGTTATCGAGATAGTGTCTTTTTTCGGGGGAGGATAATGCTGTGCGGTTTGGTGTTTTTTCCGCCAACGGCGGGAAAACAATCGAAAATTTAAGCGGTCAATCTCCCGCCGTTCGGCGGGAGATTGACCTGAAATCGGTAACCGGAAGGTGAAAATATATGAATGATTTGAATGAGGATAAATTTATATTGGGCGGTCACGAATTTGACTCACGGTTTATTTTGGGTTCGGGGAAATACTCTCTGGAGCTTATAAAAGCCGCCTGCGAAAATGCGGGAGCGCAGATAATAACCCTTGCCCTGCGGCGGGCAAACAGCGGGGGAGCGGCAAATATTCTCGATTATATCCCCAAGGGTGTTACGCTGCTGCCCAACACATCCGGGGCAAGAAACGCCGATGAAGCGGTGCGGATAGCAAGGCTTTCGAGAGAGGCGGGCTGCGGGGATTTTGTGAAGATAGAGGTAATACGGGACTCGAAGTATCTATTGCCCGACAATGCCGAGACAGTCAGGGCGACGGAGATACTGGCGAAAGAGGGCTTTGTCGTCCTGCCCTATATGTTCCCCGACCTTAACACGGCAAGAGACCTTGAAAATGCGGGAGCGGCGGCGATAATGCCCTTGGCGGCTCCCATCGGCACTAACAAGGGACTTTGCGCAAGGGAATTTATACGGATAATCATAGAAGAATGCAGCCTTCCTGTTATAGTCGACGCAGGCATAGGCAGACCCTCCCAGGCATGCGAGGCTATGGAAATGGGTGCGGCGGCTGTTATGGCGAACACGGCAATATCCTCCGCAGGGGACGTTCCCGCAATGGCGGAGGCATTCGGGGCGGCGGTCAGAGCGGGAAGAAAGGCGTATCTTGCGGGACTTGGGGCAGTTCGGGATGAGGCAAGTCCGTCGTCGCCGCTGACCGGATTTCTCGATTAGAGGCTGGAGATGTGCTATCGAATGCAGGAAATGTGCGAGCTTCGCTCACACGAGAGGCAGGAGGCAGGAGATTTAAGGAAACACCGATTTAAGGTTTTTTCCCCGCCGTAGGCGGGGAAAAAACCGCCAAACAAAGCCATTTGTAAAGCGGCAAGAATACAGAAAAGTTATTTGCTCGGTGTTTCCTTAACGCTTTACATGTACAGCTATGGCAGGAAAAATTCCTGTCTCTTGCTTCTTGCCTCTTGAAGGGATTGTCGGTAATTATGAAAAATGAGATTTTCGGCTTATGGTATGAGTTTGACGAGTGGGCGGAGGAGTTCGACCGTTCGTCCGAATCTGCGGACGTGCATTTCACCGTAAAGGGCGGCGGGAGATGGTGCGCCTCTTTTTTCACCTACGGCTTTTTGGAGAAATATGCCGAAAAATGCAGGGTCACGGGAGAGTGCCTCGGCGGGAAATACTTCCTTGCTGACAGGCCTGTGTTCATTGAACGGCTTGACAGGGAGCTTATTGCGGAAGTTCTTGCGGATATTGTCGGCGGCTTCGGGGAAAATTCCGATTTTACGGAATTTATGGAAAGTTTCTTTACTTATGTGGGAGATGACGAATGGGGAGAATGAGTAATACTGTAAGGTGAATTATCTTTGTATAACAAGTTAAATGGAGTATAGTATGTTTTACATAGATTATGATAAGGGACTTGAAAACTGCCGGGAGATAACACAGCAATATTTAAAGGAAATAAAGGGGATAGAGGAGATTTATACAAATCCTTCATTGAATTATGGGATAAAGCCGCTGTAAAAACCGTTAGGCTGGGTTTTTGCAGCGGCTTTATCTTCATAATTTTAATGGGGATTAGTATGGGAGGGACGTTTCCGGGGTTTTTCGGTCAAGAGGCGGGAAATGCTTTAAATAAACGTGTTCACGGTCTTCGGCTGTACTATGTTCGGGGTAGTTGTCATATTGCCCAATGCAACTGCAATTTTTTTGTGCAAAACAGAAAACTTTAGCGTGAGCAAAGAAAAATTGCGGAAAGCTATTGACAAGTAGAGAATTGTGTTGTATAATTGTAATAGAAGATAATTGTGAGATCGGCGGGCAGCCGATCGGCCGGGAGCGTGATAAAGGGTGATGAGATATGTTGGTAAACGGGATCGTGATACAAAAATATGCCGATAATCCTTACGGTTACAAGGGGATAGAGGGCAGCGGGTGTATACAAATCCCTCCTTGAATTATGGGGATCAGCCGCCGTCAAAAATCATAAGGCTCATAAAGCTGAATTTTTTGCGGCGGCTTTCTCTCCGTAATTCTAATGGGATTAGTATGATTTCAGGTATTCCTACGGAAAGGTCAACAGGTGGCGGATTAAAAAGAAAAATAAATTTTATATAAAATATGTATTTTAAATGTATAAAAAATTTACTTAAAATTAAGTTTATATAAAAATTCACTTTGTCCCTTGAAAAAAACTTGCTTATTGAGGAAAAATGTGTTATAATAAATATAAGTGCGGAAATCTCCGCAGATAATTTTTAAGAGAAAGGCAGATTAATATATGAGCGTTATCGAAAAAACAAGGGAACTGGGAAAGGCTTTGCAGGAAGACGAAAGATACGCCCGCTACAGGGCGGCAAAACTTGCCAACGACAAGGACGAGAGCCTGCAAAAAAATATAAGCGAATTTAACAGCACAAAAATGGAGCTTAACGCCTACATGGCTGTGGAGGACAAGGACACGGACACCGTGACCCGTCTCAACTCAAAACTCAACCAACTTTACAGGGACGTTACGGAAAATCCCAATATGATAGCCTTTGAGGCTGCACGCTCGGAGATGGACGACCTGCTGTCAAGCATTAACTATATTGTCACCTGCGCCGCCAACGGAGACGACCCCATGACCTGCCCGGAGAACGCCCCCGCCTGCACCGGCAGCTGCTCCACCTGCGGAGGATGCGGTTAAAGAGGCAAGAGGTATACGGGATTCACTTGCATGAAAAACAAGAAATGTTTCGGTTTCACTCGCACGAGAGGCAAGAGATGTGTCACTGTCGGAATACGGTAAAGCAAGTTAAATTCTTGCCTCTTGCTTCTTGCCCCCGTGCGGGCAAATTATTTGAAAATTAAGGCAATACATATTATGGTATATGTATGCAGTAAAGGAGCTTCTTGCAGCATGAACATCGATCGCAGCACCCTTTCCCCAATGATGCAGCAGTATTTCGAGATCAAGGATAAGTATGAGGATCATGTGGTGTTTTTTCGGCTGGGGGATTTTTATGAGATGTTTTTCGAGGACGCAGTGAAGGTCTCACGCTGTCTGGAGCTTACGCTGACGGGGCGGGACTGCGGACAGGCGGAGCGTGCGCCCATGTGCGGCATTCCCTATCACAGCTCGGAGATGTACATAAAAAAGCTCATAGATATGGGATTCAAGGTGGCTGTCTGCGAACAGACGGAAGACCCAAGGGCGGCAAGAGGCTTGGTAAAGCGGGAAGTGGTGCGGATAATCACTCCCGGGACCGTTACCGAAAGTGCGCTGCTGGACGAGGATAAAAACAACTATATAGGTGCGCTGTTTATGGGGGACAAGTGCGCTTCCGCCGCCTTTGCGGATATATCCACCGGAGGAGCGGAGCTGAAAATTTACAAGAATAAAACCCTGTCCGAACTTTGTGACGCTCTAATTAACGACCTTGCAAGATATTCCCCTGCGGAAGTGCTGATAAACAAGGATATACGGACGAGGGCTGACAAGGGCGACCTGGCGGGGCTTGTTTCCTTTATAAGGGAGCGAATGGGGCTTAGGGAAACGGTTTTGCCGGACGAGGCTTTTTCTCCCCTTTACACGGAAAATCTTCTCAAACAGTTTTCCAAAGGCAGTTTACGGGAACTGGGCGTGGAGGAAAGCGACAGCGAGTCGGTAAATGTCCTGTGCGGGCTGTTCTTTTACATAAGCGATACCCAGCGGGCGGCTGTGGGGCGTTTCACCGAACTTACGGTGTATTCGGACAAGCGGTTTATGGAGCTTGACCTGTCCGCAAGGCGCAATCTTGAACTGACGGAGACTATGCGCAATAAGGAAAAGAGGGGCAGCCTGCTGTGGGTGCTTGACAGGACGAGGACTTCCATGGGGAAACGTCTGCTGAAGTCTTATATCGAGCAGCCTCTTATAAAGCCCGCCTCCATAATAAAGCGGCTTGACGCCGTGGAGGAGCTTGTAAATTCCCCGGTAACGCTGTCGGAGATGATAGAACGGCTTGACGGAGTTTACGATTTGGAGCGGCTGATGACAAGGGTCATGTACAAAACAGCCACTCCCCGTGACATAAAGGCATTGGAGCGGACGGCGGATAAGATGCCGGAGATAAAATCACTTCTGGGAGAAATGAAAAGTTCCTTGCTTACAGGGCTTAACGGCTGCATTTCCGAGCTTTCGGAAATTTCCTCGTTATCACGGCGTGCGCTTAACGACGAGCTTCCCGCCCAGCTAAAGGACGGCAATATAATAAAACCGGGCTTCAATGCGGAGCTTGACAGGCTGCGGGACATTATCGAGAACGGCTCCGGGGTTTTAAAGCAGATGGAACAGCGGGAGCGGGAACGCACGGGGATAAAAAATCTGCGGATAAACTACAACAGGGTCTACGGCTATTACATAGAGGTGACAAAATCCAATCTGGGGGCTGTCCCCCCGGATTACATAAGGCGGCAGACCCTCACAAATGCGGAGCGGTTCGTTACGGAGGAACTGAAAAAGACAGAGGAGGACATTTCGGGAGCGAGCGAAAAGGTTCAGACACTGGAAGCAGATATTTTCGGGGAAGTGCGGGACTTTATCGCGTCAAAGCTTGGGGAAGTTCAGCAGACGGCAAGGGCTGTGGCGGCACTGGACGTGCTGTGTTCCTTTGCGGACGTTTCCATGAAAAACAGGTATGTCCGTCCGGATATTGCCGCTGACGGAGTTATCGACATCAAGGGCGGCCGTCACCCGGTGGTGGAGATGGTAACAAGCGAACCGTATGTCCCCAACGATACCTATCTTGACACGGGGGACTGCCGCATGGCTGTTATCACGGGACCCAATATGGCGGGAAAGTCCACATATATGAGGCAGACTGCGCTCATTGTCCTTATGGCGCAGACAGGTTGCTTTGTCCCTGCGGACTATGCGAAAATTTCCATTGCCGACAGGATATTCACACGAGTGGGAGCAAGCGACGACCTGACAGCGGGGCAGTCCACGTTTATGGTGGAGATGAGCGAAGTTTCCGACATTTTAAAGCACGCCACCAAGCAAAGCCTTGTTATTCTTGACGAGGTGGGCAGGGGGACTTCCACCTTTGACGGCATAAGCATTGCAACGGCTGTGGCCGAGCATATCGCAAATTCAAGAAAGATAGGCTGCAAGACCATGTTCGCCACTCATTATCACGAGCTGATAGGGCTTGAAGGGAGAGTTGAGGGGGTAAAGAATTTCAGCGTGGCGGTGAAAAAGCACGGGGAGAGCATCAATTTCCTGCGGAAGATAGTCCCCGGAGGAGTGGACGACAGCTACGGGATAGAAGTAGCGAAACTTGCGGGGCTGCCCAAGTCCGTTGTCGACAGGGCAAGGGAGATTCTCAAAGAAATGGAAGCGGAAAAGGGGAAAGTCCGTGAAACGCCGATGGAAGAGCCGCAGGTGTCCTTTAATTCCATGGCGGAGGAAGAGGTGCTGGCAAGGCTTAAAAAGACAAGCCCGGACGAGTATTCGCCGAGAGAGGCGTTGGCGTTGCTGGGGGAGCTGTGCGATAAGCTTTTAGAGGTTAGAGGTTAGAAGTAAGTGGTTAGAGTTTGAAAGAGTGAACGAATGGGGAAAGCATTACAAGAACAGTAACGCTGCGGTGAGGTCAAGGGGCGAAGTCCCAACGGCGTAAGCCGCTGTAACCAACAAAACGCTGCAAATAAACGCATTGCAGAGTCGAGTAACAAAAACCGCCGCCCGCAAGGTGTGCAAAATCCGCCGTAAAAAATCCGTGAATAAACTTTAAGGATGTGAAAAAATGCCTAAAGTACATGTGCTTGACAAGGAACTGTCAGAGCTTATAGCTGCGGGAGAGGTGATAGAACGCCCCTCGTCGATAATAAAGGAGCTGCTGGAAAATTCCATTGACAGCGGGGCTACGGTCATCACAGCGGAGATAAAGCAAGGGGGGATAGCATATATCCGTGTGACCGACAACGGCTGCGGGATAAGCTATTCCGATGTGCCGACGGCTTTTTTGCGCCACGCCACAAGCAAGCTGTCCGCAAGGGAAGACCTGAACAGCATACACACGTTGGGATTTCGCGGGGAAGCGTTGGCGTCCATCAGTGCGGTTGCAAAGTGCGAGATAATGACAAAGCCAGCCGAGGAGGAGTACGGAACTCGTTACAAAATAGAGGGAACGGAGGAAAAGCTGTATGAGAAGACAGGCTGCCCCGACGGCACGACCATTGTAATAAGGGATATTTTCTACAATGTTCCCGCAAGGCTGAAATTCCTGAAAAAAGACAAGTACGAGGGGAACGCCATTGCCTCTATCATAGGAAAAATTGCCGTTTCCCACCCGGAAATATCCTTTACGTTTATAAGGGACAATCGCCGGGAAGTTTTTACTCCGGGGGACGGAAGTCTGTATTCGAGCGTATATTCGGTGTTCGGGCGGGAGTTTGCGGCGGCGCAGCTGCCTGTGGACTATTCTCTTGGGGGAATAAAGGTCAGCGGGTTTGCGGTGAAGCCGCTGTTCGGCAGGAGAAACAGGGCGATGCAGCACTTTTTCGTAAACGGGAGGTATGTGAAGTCGTTCACTTGTATGGGCGCACTGGAAGAGGCGTACCGCAATAATATTATGGAAGGGAAGTTTCCCGCATGTGTGCTGTTTATGGATATTCCCCCGGTACTGGTGGACGTGAATGTACACCCCGCTAAAATCGAGGTGCGGTTTTCGGACGACAAGGCGGTGTACGATGCTTTGTATTTTGCGGTGAAAAACGCCATTCTCTGCGATGACGGTGCGGCTCGTATGAATCTGGGCGAGCGTAAAAGGACGGAGGCGGACTATGCAATATCGGAGTTTCAAAACCCGCAAATCGCCGAACAGACACAGTTTGCGGACACGTCCGTTTCGAGGTTTTCCGGCAGCGTAAAAGCAGTAAGGGCGGCGGACAATGGGGGAACGGTCCGGCAGGGTCACGGCGTTGGGGGAGACGGTTTCGGAAATGTCCCGGAGATGTCACGGGAGAGGGATATGAGAGAAGCGGTCATGGGGGACGGTTCGGGTGACAGAGTGAACGGTGGTGGGAATGAATGGGGCGGCGTTTCGGGAAATGTTTCGGGAAATGTGCCGG
>JAMOZU010000114.1 GCA_023667745.1 Ruminococcus sp. | reverse complement strand
TTATCACCAACGACGGCGTTACCATCGCCAAGGAGATAGAGCTGGAGGACGCATTCGAGAATATGGGTGCGCAGCTTGTTAAAGAGGTCGCAACCAAGACCAACGACGCAGCGGGCGATGGCACTACAACGGCTACATTGCTGGCGCAGGCTCTTATCAGAGAGGGCATGAAGAACATAGCCGCAGGGGCTAATCCCATGATAGTCAAGAAAGGCATGGCAAAGGCTGTAGACGCTGCTGTGGAGGCTATCAAGGCTAATTCAAAGGATATAGACGGTTCTGCCGACATTGAGCGTGTAGCGGCTGTTTCCTCGGCTGACGAGGCTGTGGGCAAGCTGATTGCGGAGGCTATGGAGAAGGTCACCAGCGACGGCGTTATCACCATTGAGGAGTCCAAGACGGCGGAGACCTATTCGGAAGTTGTTGAGGGCATGCAGTTCGACAGAGGCTACATCACCCCCTACATGGTAACCGACACCGACAAAATGGAAGCCGTTATCGACGACGCTTACATTCTCATTACCGATAAGAAACTTTCCTCCATTCAAGAGGTTCTCCCCCTGCTGGAGCAGATAGTCCAGAGCGGCAAGAAGCTGGTAATAATCGCAGAGGACGTTGAGGGCGAGGCACTTTCCACCCTTATCGTAAACAAGCTCCGTGGGACGTTTACATGCGTTGCCGTAAAAGCACCCGGATTCGGCGACAGGCGCAAGGAAATGCTGCGGGACATCGCCATTTTAACCGGCGGCGAGGTCATAACCGAGGAGCTTGGCTTAGAGCTGAAAGAAACTACCATGGAGCAGCTTGGTCGGGCAAAGCAAGTGAAGATAACCAAGGAGAACACCATTATCGTAGACGGACAGGGGGACAAGAAGGAGATAAAAGACAGGATAGGGCAGATAAAGTCCCAAATCGAAGTGACCACTTCCGATTTCGACAAGGAGAAGCTCCAGGAACGCCTTGCAAAGCTCTCCGGAGGCGTGGCTGTTATCAAAGTGGGTGCGGCTACGGAAGTTGAGATGAAGGAAAAGAAGCTCCGCATTGAGGACGCTCTGGCGGCTACAAAGGCGGCAGTTGAAGAGGGCATAGTAGCAGGCGGCGGAACGGCTCTTATCAACGCAATGCCCGCTGTAAAGAAGATGACGGACAGCCTTTCCGGCGATGAGAAGACAGGGGCGCAGATAGTTTTGCGTGCGCTTGAAGAGCCTGTACGGCAGATAGCCGCAAACGCGGGGCTGGAGGGTTCTGTTATCATTGACAAGATAGTCCGCTCCCGCAAGGTGGGTTACGGTTTTGACGCATACAATGAGAATTATGTTGACATGATCCCCGCCGGGATAGTAGATCCCACCAAGGTGACCCGCTCCGCACTCCAGAATGCGGCGTCCGTTGCGGCTATGGTGCTGACCACCGAGTCCCTCGTTGCCGACGTCAAGGAAGAGACCCCCGCCGCTCCCGCAGGAGGCATGGGCGGAATGGGCGGAATGTACTAATTAGAGGTAAGAGGTTAGAGGCTAGAGGCTAGAGGGTTTTGGGGATTGCTTTAGTTGGCTTTGATGTCTTTATATTGAAGTTTATGCTTTCCCTCGCCGTGGGCGGGGGAAAGTTTTTTTTGATGATTGGAGTTATTGCGGTTGTGTTAATTGTAAACCTTTTATTTGAACATTTATGATATAAAACCAACATTTTTTATATTTCCTCTGCCGTCCGAAATGTGCAATAAAACCCCTCCCGCCGAAAGAGCAGGAAATGTTACCTCGCCCACTCCCCCGAAAAACATAAATTTCCCGACTCTACGCATTAAGAATGCCCAGGACGGCATTTCCATGATCCAGACTTATGAGGGCGCGCTCACCGAGACCGACAGCATTCTCCAGAGAATGAAGACCCTAGCAGACCAGGCAGCTAACGGCACATATCAGGATGATGTTGACCGTGACGCTATTCAGCTTGAATTTGACCAGCTGAATGATGAGCTGAATCAGATAGCCGATACCGATTTTAACGGTGTTATCGTGCTTAACGGCGGTGAGCTTTCCGACGGCACTAAGGCTGTAAACGGCAAGTTTGATTATGCTAATCAGCCTGCAAGAGATGCTAAACAGCTTGGTAAAGCAGATGTTTCTGCTCTTAACTATACTGCATACAACCAGTCTAAAGGCGATTTTCCAAGTACAGGTAATACCGGAGATGTAAGCGGAGCATTTTTCAAAAACCTTGGTCTTTCCGAGAATACTACTTCCGTTGATCTTACCTTTAAGCTCACTCGTGACGCTAACGGTGTAGATACATGGAAAGTAGTAGGTTCTGACAGCCAAACGGCTTTGTCCAATGCTGTTAAGGATGATACTGTAAAGCTGATACAGACAAATGGTGGTTTTGGTGTTGTTGATGTTAAAAATAATACAACGGTTGCAGCAGCTGTTATTGATACATCTAAATTGGTTTCAGGTGACACTGTAACACTCACATTCACCCGTCCTTCCGAGAAGAATGCGGCAGCTGAAATGCTTACTTATGACACCGACACCATGAAAACAAAGTTAGATGATGTTGTAGAGATTTCTACTAACACATCGTCCTCTACAAATGCTAACAAGGGTGCTTGGGTTTATGAGGCAGAGCATAAGTTTGACGGAACCGGTGCAGTAGATGATGCTGGTCAGGGCAAGTCGGATATGACCGAGATTGCTTACAATGCATTTAAGAATCTCGATGGTGCAGAGGTTGAGTTGACTTTTGCCGCTTCGAACTTTGGTGCTTCTGGAACTGTAGCTCAGGCAAATACACCTAATGAAAAGTATGCCAATGAAATTAAGTTTACCCTTAACGGTGAATCCGTTACTTTGAACCAAGACAGCACCGAGGGCAAGATAAAGGCTGCTGACGGAACAGAGTATACTCTTAAACTTGTTGAAGATGCAACTGGCAAAGCACTTTCGGCAGGAGACGGCACTAAGGAAGCAAGACTTCAGATTTCCGATTCTGCCGGCAATATGGTTGCACAGGTTGTTTCGGGTAAACTGAAAGTTGACTCCACGAATGGTACAAAGGTTGTTGGTGAGGATTCCAAGATAACCCTTAAATTGGCTGTTGAAACACCTAAGTTCAATGCCGACAATACTCCTACAGTTTCTGTAAAGGATAACGGCGAATCAAAGGTTTCCCAGTCCAATGCTTACGAGCAGGCTACCGCTCCTCTTACCTACACCGACCATGTAATGCTCCAGGCTGGTGCAAGAACCAAAGATTTGGTTGACTTCACATTCCAGTACAGCACAGGCGGTATGGGTGACCTCAAGGCTAACATGAACGTTTCCGCTCGTGAAGACGGTCTGAACACCGCTAACCTTTCCCTCAAGAATCAGAAAGACGCTAACTATGCAATTGACCGCATTGATAACGCTATCAACAAGGTTTCCATGGTTAGAGCTACCTTCGGTGCTGTACAGAACCGTCTGGAACACAAGATTGACAACATGAACGTAACCAAGGAGAACATCACCTCCGCAGAGAGCCGTATCAGAGACACCAACATGGCTGAAGAGATGACCAACTTTACTAAGAACCAGATTCTCTCCCAGGCTTCTCAGGCTATGCTGGCACAGGCTAATCAGCTGCCGCAGGGCGTGCTTCAGCTCCTCGGCTAATCGGCGAAAAGCTGAAAGTTGCTTGAATAATATGTTTGCCGCTCCTCTTTACAAGGGAGCGGTTTTTTCTAGCTTCTAGCCTCTTACCTCTAGCTTCTAATAGGGCAAATCAGCTGCCCCAGAGCGTGCTTCAGCTCCTCGGCTAATTGGCGAAAATCCCTACAGCATAACATTTCCCCCTCTTTCGAGGGGGGATTTTTTCTTGTTTCCCGTTTTTTAAATTTTTTTTTAATTTTTTGCTTTACCTCTTGACACGTAACAAATTACGTGTTATAATATAAATAAAAAAAGGAGTTGATTTTATGTACCCCGATAAATATCATTACATTGCCGTTCTTGAATGCACCGGCGAGGGGGTGGGCATTTATTTTCCCGACCTGCCCGGCTGTACGAGCTGTGCAAAAAATACGGACGAGGCTGTAGTCAAGGCTCGTGAAGCCCTTTCCCTGCACCTTTACGGCATGGAAGAGGACGGCGAGGCTATCCCCGCCCCCACGGGCATTGACGGCTTGAAGCTCAAAAAGAACGAGCTGCCCCTGCTTACAAGCGTTTATATGAAGTCGTTCAGGGAAAAAATGCACAGCCGATATGTAAAGAAAACCTTATCTATCCCCAACTGGCTCAACAGCGCAGCCGAGGAGCAGGGAATAAATTTCTCCGCCGTTCTCCAGACGGCTTTGAAGGACAGGCTGAATATGAGGGATTAGTTTTTTCCTTGACATTTCCCGAAAAAATTGTTATAATAATAAAAACAGGTTTTGGAGGTATTGAAATATGAGCGTGAGAGATTTGGCGATATGCGTTATAAAATCATTGCCGGAGGAAAAAGTCAAGGCGTTTCTTACACTGTTTGCAGATGAAAACACGCTTGTAAGGGCGGAGTGCGACCTTATGCTCGAAAACCCCGACAAGTGCCGCAGGTATAACAGCGTGGAAGAGCTTATGGAGGAGTTTTATAAAGATGGCGGGTATACGCCCGAATTTGTGAATGCCGCTCCTTGACATTCCCCGAAAAATTTGTTATAATAATTTTGGAGGTTGATAGTATGAGTACAAGAGAATGTGCTGTAAGTGTTCTTGCTTCTCTTCCCGAAGAGAAAATGAAGGAATTTATATATCTGTTTGCAGACGACAACACCATTGCAAGAATGCAGACAGAAGCAATTCTGCAAAATCCCGAAAATTATAAGCATTACGACAGTGTTATGGAAATGTTTGAGGAGACTTTAAATGAGGAAATATGAACCGATTCAGACCGACCAGTTTAAAAAAGATTTGAAAATCGCCGCCAAGCGAAAATACAACATTTCTTTATTGGCTGACGTGGTGGAAACGCTGGCAGCAGGCAGTCAGCTCCCTCAAAAAAACAGAGACCATGCGCTGACCGGAAATTGGAAGGGCTACCGTGAATGCCATATACAGCCGGACTGGCTGCTTGTTTACAGAATTGACGAGGGCAGGCTTGTGCTTGTCCTTGCAAGAACAGGTACGCACAGCGATTTGGATTTTTGAGATTTTGCCGCTCCTCGGAAATGAGGGGCGGTTTTTTGAGCCTTAGCAAAATCAACAAAAAGTTCGGCGAAAGTTTGTGAAAAAGTGCTGTAATATTTCTTGAGAAAAATGAGAAATTTTGCCCTTGTGAATTGTTTTATATACAGAGTGGTTATGTTGCCGGGGGAGTTCGGGAGAGGTGGGAAACGGGGAATGTCAAAAAATGTCAACAAATAAGAGTTAAGGAGTAACCGCAAATGGATTCGGCTTCAAAAGGTACCTTTGATGACGAGTACATCGGATATTTGCTTGACACTTACTCGGATATGCTCATAAAGCTGTGTTACTCGTATGTGCGGTCGGTTCACGATGCGGAGGACGCTGCGGAAGAGGCTTTCTGCGAGGTCGTAAGGCGAAAGCCGGTGTTTAACGACAGGGAGCATGAAAAGGCGTGGCTTATGCGCACGGCTATAAATAAATGCAAAAATCACCTGAAGTCCGGGTGGGTGAAAAAATTCAAGCTGTCGGATGATTTGTCCGCAGATGTCCCCGGGGCGGCGGTCGAGCCTTTCGGGGAAAGTGACGGCGTTTCGAGGGAAAGCAGGGAGTATATTCTGGCGGCGGTAATGGGGCTGCCCGAAAAGTACCGCACGGTGGTTCACCTGTATTACTATCAGCAGCTTTCAATCAGGGAAATTGCCGATATACAGGGGATAAACCTTTCCACGGCGGGCACGAGGCTTGCACGGGGGCGTGCGCTGCTGGCGAAAAAGTTAGGGGGGGATTTTGATGAGTAGGCTAAGCGGCGGGGGCGGCGAGTTTGGCGGGCTTTGCGGGGTTGGTGAACTTTGCGGGGTTGGTGAACTTTGCGGGGTTGGCGGACGTTGCGGGGTTGGTGAACTTTGCGGGGTTGGTAAACTTTGCGGAGTTGGCGGACGTTGCGTGGTTGGTGAGCTTGGTGAACATGGTAAAATCGGTGAACATGTGTGCTGCTGTGAATGCAGGGCGGTTCCGATGAACGGAACGGGAGGAGAAATGTATGTCCGGATTTTCGGATAAATACCGCAGGGCTGTTGACGGTCGGGGATTTTCTCCCGATTTCAAGGAGCGGACGGCGGCTAAGATGATAAGGATAAGGGACAGCGGCGAGATTATAGAGCTGTCGGAGAGCGGGGAAGTTTTAAGGCGGCGGAGAATGCGTATCGCATGGACGGCGGGGGCTGCGGCGGCGTGTGCATTGGTATGCGTGGGGGTGGCATTTTCGGTTGGAGGGGACAGGGATATTGTGAAGTATGAAACGGCTGTGACGGAGGGGACGGATTTGCCCATGGAGGAAACGGTGTCCGAGGTGACGACAGTGACCGAAGTGTCCCAGGTGTCCGGGGGGGTGTTACAGAATGCCGGGGGGAACGGTGAAAGGGGTATGTACGGCGTGTCCGAGGATAGTGTGCCGGAGACGGGTTCGGAAACGCCAAAGGTGACGGCGGATATGTCTGCTGCGGTGACAACGGCGGAAATGCCAAAGGTTACAACGTCTGCGGCAACGTCCCCTGCGAATACGGAGAGGGGGACAAGTGCGGGGCAAGGGAATGTCGGGCAGAATAGTGCCGGGCAAGGAAGTGCCGGGCAGGATAGTGCGGAGCAAGGCAATGTCGGGCAAGGCAATGTCGGGCAAGGCAATGCCGGGCAAGGCAATGCCGGTCAAGGCAATGCGGGGCAGGATAATGGGGGGCAAGGGAATGCCGGGCAAGGAAGTGCCGGGCAAGGTAATGCGGGGCAGGATAATGGGGGGCAAGGCAGTGTCGGGCAGGATAGTGCGGGGCAAGGGAATGATGAGGTGCTTCCGGTTGCGCCGGCGGAGTATGTGCCGCCGGTGGGAAATGCGGGGAATGATGTTCCCAAGCCTGCTACATCGGAGGAGGAAATTGTGGAGGACGAGGCGGAGGAGGTGTCCCCTGTGTCCCCCGTGTCTCCGGCATATACTTTGGCGGAGACGGAAGAGGTTATTTGGGAAGAGCCTGTTGAGGCGGTGGTTGACGACAGCGATTACGATTATGACGGAGTGGGTATGGAAAGTCCGGAGAGTTCGGCAAGTCCGTCAAATGGGGGAAATGGGGCGAATGGCGGAAACGATGCGGACGGTTCAAATGGCGGAAATGGGGCAAGTGGGGCGAATGGTTCAAGTGGTTCAAATGGTGAAAATTCGGGGAATGGGTTCGATGACCCGGCATTCGGCTATGAGGGGGCTGTGGGATATGATTTTTCGGCGTATGACGAGGCAAGCAGGTTCGACAGGAAGGACGGATATGCGGTGATAACGCCGTTATACGAGGAATATGACAAAGAGGCGGGGGTGATAGTTTCCCATAACAGCGGGGAAGTGCGGGGGACGGTGAAGATGAGGGAGCTTATAAGTGCGGCGGCGTTATATGCGGAGGACGGCAGTTGGGTGAGGATAGACGGTGAGCCGGGCGATGCGAGGTATATTATAGATTTCGGAGATGATGAGGGGGATTCGTTGCGGGCATATGCGGGGGATGGGTTTATTTGCTATGCGGTTTCGGAGCTTAAGGGGAATGATGAGCCGGAGGGGGTGGTTTACTGTTACTTCGAGCTGACGGAAGAGGAGAGTAAGAGGTTGGAGGAGGTGCTGGGGAGGTATGTTGGGTGACACTCAAACGCCGTGAAGGCTGATAGTGAATAAAGTTAGTTTTTTGGCAGCTGCATGATATGGCAAGGGGGGAAACCCCAGGGGGAGGGGCGGGGGCTGCTCAACCTCTAGGGGGTACTGCCGCCCCCCGCCCCTCCCCCTAGGGTTCTCCCCCCTTGTACCCCCTTTCCTT
>JAMOZU010000113.1 GCA_023667745.1 Ruminococcus sp. | reverse complement strand
TGAAAATGTCTATTGATAAATAATTAAATTTTCGTAAAATTAATATTAATCCTCCGAAAAAGATAGACAAAATGCTTGCTATGCAGTATAATGTAATTGCAGCGGGTGTATCTCAGCCCTAAGTGAGAAATTTATACGCAAGTTTCTCTTGACTTTTAACAAGAAATTTACAAAGGAGCGTTTCGCAGCTCTGAGTGCGATTGTAACTATACTAAAGACCGCAAAAAAATCCCCGGCATTTACGAAAATGCCGGGGCAATTTTTTTTGAACGCAAAGCCCTGTTACTGTATCTGCAAGCGGCGGGAAGTGGGAATCTCCTTTTGCTTTTTGGGCAGGGTAAGGGTGAGAACGCCGTTTTTGTACTCGGCGTTTATGCTGTCGGCGTCAACGCCCGAAATATCAAAGCTGCGGCTGTATGAGCCGAATGTGCGTTCACGGCGGAGATACTTGCCTTTTGCGTCCTTTTCCTCGTTTGTCTCGGAATGCTTGGCGGAAAGGGTCAGCACCGCTCCGTCAATGTCAATGGAAATGTCCTCCTTGTTGTAGCCGGGAAGCTCCGTTTCCATTATATAGCTGCCCTCCTCCTCACGGATATCCGTGCGGCAGGGGAGAGTGCGGGTATCCTTCATAAAGCTCTTTTCAAAATCGTTCATGGCGTCAAATACGCTGTAAGCTCCGCCGAAAGGTGTTAATCCAAACATATAAATTACCTCCTGAAAATTGTTGATGTTGTTGTTATTTAGGCAAGCACCGATTTAAGGCTTTTAAGACTTTTCCCGCCGCAATGGCAGTCCCGGAAGACCGCCTGCTTTAAAGCGCATTGCTCGGTGTTTCCTTAAAGGGGATTTTTCAGCCGTTCATTGGACTGTCCCTCTTTTCCTTTTGTTTGATTATAGTTTACCCCCATTATATGATAATACAATTATGGTTATGTGAAAATCGGATGAAAATTAGCACTCTTACCAAATGAGTGCTAACACTCCTGCTGACAGAGTGCTAAAACTGCTCCGCAGTTCGGGTCAGTCGGGTTGTTTACAGAATATAACACTGTTATTTTTTACAATTAAAAAATTTCTTTTCAAAAAATTTTGTTGAAATATACGATTTTAGTGTAAAATTATTGACAGAACGGAAATTATACGGTATAATTAGTGTATGCTAACCAATAGAGAATATGCCTTGCAAAAAAACCGCCGTGAATATCCTGCGGTTTTAATACAGTCGGAAAGTTAGCTTACGCAAACTTTAGGAGGGATATTATGAAAAACATAAAAAAACTGACCGAGATGGGGGACGGGGAAAAAGCCGTTATCTCTGCCGTTACGGGGGACAGGCGTTACCTTTCCCGCATAACTTCCATAGGGCTTAACGTAGGGTGTAAAATTGAAATGCTCCAGAATGTAACCGGCCGTCCGCTGCTGGTGTACGGGCGGGACACCATGATAGCTCTCAGCCGCTCGGAAAGCGAGAGAATTTCCGTGGAGGTGACAGCCTGATGGAACGGGAATATAAAATAGCCCTTCTGGGGCAGCCCAATTCGGGTAAATCCACCGTGTTCAATATGCTTACCGGGTCTCATCAGCATGTGGGCAACTGGCCCGGCAAGACCGTGGAGAAAAAAGAGGGGACATTTACCCATAACGGCAAAACCTACCTTGCCGCCGACCTGCCCGGAGCATACGGACTTACGGCAAATTCCGACGAGGAGGTAGTCACAAGGGATTATATCGCCAATGAAGATATAGACCTGGTGTGCATTCTGGCGGATTCGTCACAGCTTGAAAGAAGCCTGTATATGTTAAGCGACTTTGCGGGGATTGATCTTCCTGTAATGCTCCTGCTGACCATGGCGGACGTGGCGGAGGAGCAGGGGAAGCATACCGACCCGGAAAAACTTTCGGAAAAGCTCGGTATCTCCGTCGTTTCCCTTACCGCCCCCGACAAAAACTGCTATGACGGATTTTACAGCGCACTGGAGGAAAATATAAAAAATCCCAAAACTTTGAAAACCGATGAGCTGTTTAAAATTTTGAGCATAGGCGAGAAAAAAGATGAGTTCGCAAAAGCGATTGAGACCGCAGACGGCGGCGAAAACGCCCGCTTTTCCAAGGAATGGCTTGCGGTAAAACTGATGGAAGGGGACAGGCTCATATCCGAAAAACTGTCCGCAAAAGCCGACAGCACCGCCGACGGCAGTCTTTACACAAGCGACTGTAAATTCGCATGGATAGAGGAACTTCTGTCTGATACGGTAACAAAAACAGCGGGTGCTTCCGCCGTTCTCACGAAATTCGACAGGATAGCCATTTCAAAGCGGTGGGGGAAATGGGTGTCTTTGGGAATAATCCTGCTGGGACTGGTAGGCTCTATGGTGATAGCAATGCCCGCCATGGGAATAGGTCAGGGTCTGCCTGCGGTGCTGCGCCCTGTAATAGACGGACTGGGGCTGCCGGAATTTCTCTCGTCACTTATCAACAACGTCCTTATAACGCCTCTTGGGTGGGCGGTCTCGATGGTGGGCTTTGTTTTGGGAGTAAGTTTTGTTTTCGGACTTATCGAGGAAGTGGGATTTATGGCAAGAATATCCTACTGCTTTGACAACACCATGAACGCACTGGGACTTCAGGGAAAATCCGTTATGCCCATGCTCGTAAGCTTCGGCTGCACCATGGGAGGAATGGCAGGCTCAAGGGTAATAGACTCCTGGGGACAGCGTCTTCTTACCATAACACTTTCATGGGCTATACCATGCAGTGCTACATTTGTCGTTATCCCCACCCTTGCCAACGCAGTTTTCGGCGGAGTCGGAGGAATACTTGTAATGCTGCTGATATTCGGGGTAATGTTTCTTCATCTTTTCGTCACCGCCAAAATATGGGGGCGGACTCTCAGTCCCGCAAAGGAACGCACCGGACTTATTATGGAGCTTCCTCCCTATCACAAGCCCCGCTGGAAAAATCTTATCCTCACCACTCTGGGCAAGGTGTGGGACGTGTTCAAGAAAGCTATAACGGTTATAGTGCTTGTGGCGTTTGTTTTCTGGCTGCTTTCCTATTCCTCCGGCGGCAGCCCCAACGGGAGCATACTCTATAAATTCGGCGTGGCGATAGAACCGGTAACGAAATTTTTCGGCATGGGCTGGCAGACCTTTACGGCGTTTGTGGCGTCCATGGTGTCAAAAGAGGCTGTCCTCGGGGTAACAAGCGTACTCTTTGCGGACGGAGGCTCTATCGTCAACGGCTCCATGGGCGGGACTGCGGCGAACGCGGAGATAGGAGCTATCATAGCCGCAAGCAT
This sequence comes from Ruminococcus sp., assembly GCA_023667745.1. Lineage (GTDB taxonomy): Bacteria > Bacillota > Clostridia > Oscillospirales > Ruminococcaceae > Huintestinicola. The sequence goes on along the minus strand of JAMOZU010000113.1, from coordinate 4,754 downwards.
TTCAAAGGCGGAGGCACTGGCGTTTATCATAGCCGTCACTTTTAACGTCCCCTGTATGATGGCTGTGGCATCCACCTATCAGGAGACCCACTCGGTCAAGTGGACTCTGAAAATAGCCGCTTATTATGTGGCAACGGCGCTCATTCTCTCTTGCCTTACATATCATATTTCGGGATTGTTTTTGACTTGAATTTTTTCCCCCGCCGCAGGCGGGGGAAAACTTAAGGAATTACCGATTTAAGGTTTTTCTCCCGCCGAAGGCGGGAGAAAAACCGCTTAACAAAAGAATTTTTAGAGTTTACGGATAATAAAAATACGATTTAATCGGTATTGCCTTAATAAAGGGGTGATTTTATGACTTTAATGGACATTATCGAAAGCGGCGGCAGCTGCTCTGTCGGGGAACTGGCTGAACGGCTGAAAACCTCCCCGGAAATGATAGAAGCAAAACTTGAGCGTTACGAACAGCTGGGGATCGTCAAAAAGAGTTTTTTTACCGGCGGCTGCGGCGGGAAATGCAAAAACTGCGGCAAAAGCAAAACCTGCGGGAAGAATCCGGGCGGAGCTGTTATGTCCTACTGGGAAAAGGTGAAGTAAACCGCATTCATAAAAAATTTTCCCCGCCGTCAGGCGGGGAAAATTTTACTGACGTCCGGCACCCATCAGCTTCAGTGCCTCTTTCGCCGCCTGCTGCTCCGCCTGTTTTTTGCTGTGTCCCTCGCCTGTGCCTATAACATTGGAGTTTAGCCGCACTTCCACGGTAAACCGCCTGTCATGGTCGGGACCTGTCTCCCCGGTCAGCACATACTCCACCTTTTCTTCCGGGTTACGCTGGACTATCTCCTGCAAAAGGGTCTTGTGATCCTGCAAGTTCGCCGCAGAGTTTTTATCCAAGTCCTTGGGGATAAAGCCCAAAACATACTCCCTCGCAGCCTCCATTCCCCCGTCCAAAAACACCGCCGCTATGACCGCCTCGAATGCGTCGGAAACTATCGAAGGACGTGTCCTGCCGCCTGTGTTCTCCTCCCCTTTGCCCAAAAGAATATGCTCTCCCAGTTTTATCTGCTTGGAAAATTCAAACAACGCCTTTTCGCACACAAGGGAAGCCCTTATCCTCGTAAGATCGCCTTCGGGCAGGTGCTTGAAATGTTTGAACAGATGCTCGGAGATTACTATCGACAGCACGCTGTCCCCCAGAAATTCCAGTCTTTCGTTGGACTTCCTGCCGTGCTTGTATTCGTTGGCAAAAGAAGAATGGGACAACGCTTCAAAAAGCAGGTCCTTGTTTTTGAAGCTGTAGCCTATAATTTCCTCAAACTCGCCGAAATCAAAATTGCCGTCTTTTTTCAATTTTTACTCGCCTCGTTAATTTCAGTATTTTCGGGAAAAGATAATTTCCGCCTCGGTAATGCTGCCGTTAAAATCGGTAAAATCTATCCTTTCCCATTCCTCCGCCGTCCCCGGATAATATGCCCTCTTTAAAGCGGGGCATCCGGCAAACGCCTTTAACCGGATCTTTTTAAGCGTCAGCGGGATATATATCTCCTCCAAATTGGGGCAGCCGAAAGCATATTGTATAATTTCCTCCGTCCCCTCGGGCAGATATAATTTTTTTAAATACGGGTTGTTGAATGAATCCTCGCCGACCGCCTTTACCCCTTTGGGTATGCGTTATTCCCCGTCCTTCTTTTCCGGGGGATATATCAGCAGTGTTTTCATGTCCCCCGAAAACAATACCCCCTCAACAGCTTTAAAATATAAATTCCCCTCGCTGACCTTTACCTCGTTGAAGCCTTTAAGTTCCCACAAATCCGAGTCAATGCCTTTGAGTTCCTTGCCGTTTATCCTGTCGGGAATGAGCAGCTTTTCGGTACTGCCTTTTGCGGAGCATATCTCATAGCCGTCTGTCTCCTCGTTGAAAATAAACCCTATCTTTGCTTCGCCGCAGATAAAACAATTTTCCCCGGTAACAATGCCGGCTGTCATTTCTGCTCCCCTTTCAGCTTTTCCAGCGACCTTGTTATCTCCCCGGTAACGTCCCCGTCAACGCAAGCCTTTGCCTGCCGCACAGCGTTAAAGAACGCCCTGCCGTCCGAGCTGCCGTGAGCTTTTATTACGGGCTTTGCTATCCCCATAAGAACAGCCCCGCCCACTTCCTTGTAGTCCAGCTTTTTCTTGAACGCCTTGACCTTTTTCATAATAAGCAGGGCGGCTATCTTCCCGGCAGCGCCGTCGGTGAGCATGCCTTTAAGCTCCCCCGCAAAGAACGAACCCATGCCCTCGTAAAGTTTTAATGCGATATTCCCCGTAAATCCGTCGGACACCGCCACCTGACAGACTCCCGACGGCATATCCCTTGCCTCTAAATTCCCATAGAAATTCACGGGAGCGTTTTTCAGCAGACTGTATGCTTCCTTGTCAAGGTCGCGCCCCTTCGTGTCCTCCGCACCAACGTTTAAGAGCCCCACCGCCGGAGACTTTACCCCCATTACTTTTTCCATATAACAGCTCCCCATAATACCGAACTGCATAAGCATTTCCGGGCGGCAGTCAACGTTTGCGCCCCCGTCCATAAGGATAAGATGACCTGCTGCCGTAGGCAGAATAGGCGCAAGGGCAGGGCGTTTTATCCCTTTGATACGCTTGGCGATAAAGGTCGCCCCCACTACCAACGCCCCCGTACTTCCCGCACTGACGAATGCGTCCCCCTTGCCCTCGCTCAAAGCCTTCAGCCCCACCGCCATAGAGCAGTCCGACCGCCCCTTGACTATCTCCGAGGGGTCTTCGTGAATGTCAATGACAGACTCGGTATGTATTATTTCTATACCGTTAAGGCTAACGCCGTCCTTCTCCGCCCGTTCCTTTATTATTTTTTCGTTTCCCGTTAAAATTATTTCAACGCCCAGTTCGCTTACAGCCCTTGCCGCCCCTTTTATTACCTCCGCAGGAGCATTGTCCCCGCCGAAAGCGTCAACTATTACTTTCATGATTTTTTCCTTCTTTCGATTTTTTTAAGCAATAGCATTCTTTTCCGTGACCGTTTATAATGCCGATTGCCTGCAAATATGAATAAATTATCGTCGAGCCGACGAATTTCATACCCCGCTTTTTCAGGTCTTTCGAGATACTGTCGGACAAGGGAGATGTTGTCCTTAACAAATATTCCTCCCTTACTGTTTTGCCGCCGGTATATTCCCATATGTATCTGTCGAACGAGCCGCATTCCCGCTGTATCTCCTTGAATACAACGCTGTTGGCAACGGCGGCTTTTATCTTAAGTTTATTCCTGACAATAGCCTTGTTTGCCAACAGCTCCTCTTGCTTTTCCTCGCCGTACAGCATAACTTTGTCAACATCGAAATTGTCGAACGCCTCTCTGAAAGCCTGCCGCTTGTTTAAAATGCACTCCCATGAAAGCCCCGCCTGAAAGCTCTCCAGTATAAGCAGCTCATAGAGCATTTTATCGTCATGGCAGGGTACTCCCCACTCATTGTCGTGATAGCTTATATACAAGGGATTTTTCATATTTACCCAATTACACCTGTTCATTTTTGTTCCTCCGGATCTGATTCAGGGTGTTTTCCCCGCCGCAGGCGGGGAAAACACCGCTTCAGCTGCTCAATGTCTCCTGAACCTTTCCCCCAGCCTTGCCGCAAGCATACGGCTCATTTCCTCCGGCGTGTTCAGGGTAAAGCAGGTTTTGGGGATAACAAACGCTTTGCCGGAGGTTATGTACAAAAAGAAATATTCCGCCGTTTCGTGAGCCTCGGTGATTATCTCATAGGGGATAACCGAAAGTGAATAACAGTCCCTGTCGGTAAAATAATCCCCGAAAAATCTGAAAATATCCCTTTGCCCGTAACTGTAGGCGTTTTTTACCGAATCCCCGGAGGACTTATTGAAAAGGACAAAGGGAAGAGCAATGCACATTACCCCCAGTATCATGGTAACAACGCTCCCCGCAAGAACGCCTAAAAGCATACACAATATGCCTATGACCGTGTTGAAAATAAACGTACCCCTCTGCTTGTGAACATAATTGAACTTTTGGAAATTGTTGATGTGTCCTTTGTCAATGGGGACAGTTGCTTCAAATACGGCAGGCTCATGGGAAGACATGGCCGCTCCTATGTAATCGATGCTGTTATTGCTATCCATTTGGTTTTCCTCCGTTATGTTAAGCATTGGTTTCCTTAAAATCCTTCCCGAACTTTTCCCTTAAAAATTCACGGAATCGGTCTTCGTTTTCCAAATCGGTCTTGTCTATCACAAACCCCGACCGAGGGCTGTTTTTCACCGCAATGATGAAAAAATATCCGTTTCCTTCAAAAGCCTCACAGCAGTCATAGCTTACCTTTATCTCACTGTCCCCGAAAATTTCCGTGAAATATTTTTCGCAGAAAACATAGACCCTCTCTCGCCCTTCGTTTTCCCGAACGGCTCTTATCCTTATTACCGCCGACATGGTAAACGACAGCGGGATAAGCACCGCCGTAAATCCATACAGCAAAGCCGCATTCGAGCCGTGACAGGTCACCGCAAAGGTTATCATGAAGATCTCGCTTACGATAATTATCACCGCAGGCTTTATTCCGTATCTCTTTGCCGCAAACAGCATAAACGCCCTGTACCCATCCCTTGTGACAACGCTTGTAACCTTGAAAAGCGGCGTATTGCCCTCGTCCGTATCAGTTCACTCCCCGTTAAAAATTTCCAGTTTCCGCCCTGTATCTTTCCAGCGCCCTCAAAGCCCT
>JAMOZU010000112.1 GCA_023667745.1 Ruminococcus sp. | reverse complement strand
GTCTTTATCCTTAACGGTACGGCGGGCAGCGGCAAATCTCCCCTTATGAAGCGGATAAGCGCCGCCTTTGAGGACAGCCCCAGAGAACATTATCTCTGCTCGGCAGACCCCTTTTCACTGGACGCCGTTTACTTAAAGGACAGAAAGGTTCTTATTATGGACGGCACTTCTCCCCACGCCAGAGATCCGGAATATCCCAAAGCCGTCCAGTCGATAATCGACTTGGGTGCGCTTTTGCAGGCGCAGCCTTTGAGAGACAAGCGGCAGGAGATAGTAGCCGTTACCGACGAGTATTCGGGTTTTCACAAGCGGTGCAGGCTGTGCCTTACAGCGGCATCCTCGGTCATCTCCGATATTATGAACGCCGCAGAGACCGCCGCCGATACGGCAAAGCTCAAAGCCTTTGTCCAGCGTACCGCAAAGCGGCTTATCCCCCGCCCCGAAAACGGCAGACCCAGGGGAAAGATAGCTTACAAGCAGCTTTCCGCCGTTACCATGGATGGCTATAAGACCCTTATCCCCGATGTTCCAGATATTTACATATTAAACGACGAGCTTATCTATGCCGCATCTTATTTTATCGAGAAAGCAGCAGAGACCGCCGCCGCAAAGGGTTATGACGTTACCGTCAGCCGCTGTCTTATTTCCCCCGCCGTCCACGCCGAACACCTTATAATTCCCGAACTGGGGTTGGCGTTCCTTACCTCTTCCTGCCTCGGCAAGGTTATACCTTCGGGGGACAGCCCGAAAAATCCCGTGAATATGAAACGCTTTTACAAAAAGGGCATATTCCGTGACGATCCCCGCCTTGCCCATAGACTTCGTTTCGGGAAAAAAGCCGTCTGCGTTGCCTTAAAAGAAGCAGCAGCCGAGCTTGCCGCTGCTAAAAAGGTACACGACAAACTGGAGGAATACTACATCGCTGCCGCCGATTTTGACGGACTTAACCGTTTAGGCTACAAAATAATCTCCGAGATAAAAAGTCTGTAATAGAGGCAAGAGATGTGCGAGCTTCGCTCGCACGAGATGCAAGAGGCAAGGGATCATTGCATCTCTTGCCTCTGAATTTCTTGCTTCTTAATAATATTTACCTTTGCTCTTTTTCACCGTAAGTATCACGACAACCACTATCACAGCCACTGCGATAACGCCTATCACAACTCCCATAACTATGGGAGCGGCACTTGTCTCATTGGGGGCGTTTTCCACTATGGCGGCGGAGGTAAGAGTTATTTCGGCCGCAGTTGTTTCGGTTATCTCTGTCTCGGCGGCAGAGTCGCCGGAGGAGGTTTTTACGTTGGTGATGACCATTTTTGTAAGGGTCAGCTTAACTCCCGTGTCTCCCACATTGATGGCGTAAACGGTGGAGAAATCTTCCGTTCCGTAAGCGGCGGCAATGTCGTCAAAGGAGAACGAAGCGGACTTGTCGTCATACTCATAGGGGGCTACCTGTATCCATTTGTCCCCCTCGCTGTTTCCCATGCCGCCGGCCCAGCTCTGCCATATAAGCTGCACAGGGGGAGCGGAGATAGAGCCGTCGTCACCTGTTTCATAGTCCCCTTCAAGGGTGTATTCAACGTAAACGTCCGAACGGTCGGTCATAATGGTGGGATCGAAATTATCGGCGTATCTTACGGGGTCGCCCAAGTATGTATAATAGGACAGGGACTGACCGTAACGCCCGTTGGACTGTTTAGCCCCGGAAACGTCTATCTCATAGCTGCCGTCGGAGTTTATCCTGCCGCCTGCACCGGACGAACTGCCGGAACTGTCCCCATTGTCCGCCTTGACCGCTTCTGCGCCCTCCGGGATATTCGATTCGCCCACATTGGTGACGGTCATTTTTGTAACGGTTATCCTATATCCCATGTCTCCCACGTTAATAGCGTAAACAGCTGAAAAATCTTTTGTGCCGTATGCGGCGGCAATGTCTTCATAGGAAAAGGCGGCGGAGTTTTCGTCAAATTCATATGGAGCGATTTTCGCCCATTTTTCACCGTCGTTTTCCGCAGGACCGTCCGGCCAGCTCTGGAAGATAAGTTCCAGAGGGGCTTTGCTCTCGGTGAAGTCCCCGTCGAGGGTATACTCCACAAGTATCTCCGAGTCCTCCGTCATGGTGGTGGGGTCGAAATTATCCGGATATTCTTCCGGCTCGCACCGATAGGTGTAATAGATAAGCGACTGCCCAAATTCTCCGCTTGACTGAACTGCCCCGGAGGAGTCTATCTCAACGTCTTCCGCAAAAACGCTTATACTCATGGAAACGGCGCACACAGCAGAAGCAGCGGTGGCGCATATCTTTTTGGCAAATTTTTTCATATCATCTTCCGTCCTTTCACGGTTTACTTATTTTATTTTACCACACTTTCAAATGATTGTCAAGCAAATATAAACCGCCTCTTATTTTTCCGTAAGTATCATTCTCCCGATTTCCTCCGGAGAAGATGCTATAACCTTCGCTCCCGCCTCGATAAGGCATTGCCTGCTGCGAAAGCCCCAATCGACGGCGATAACCTCTGTGTGAGCATTGGCGGCGGTGGCAATGTCAACGTCCGAATCACCGATGTATACAGTTTCCCAAGGAGCGACGGACAGCTTTTCCATAACGGCATTCACAGCGTCGGGAGCGGGCTTTTTGCGTATGCCCTCACGTTCTCCCGCCACGCTGTCAAATAGTCCCGGGAAATAGCTGCGGCACAGTTCCTTTACGGCATAGTCCGCCTTGTTGGAAACAACGGCGGTAAGACAGCCTGCGGAGCGGAGATTGCCGAGCAGTTCCGGTATTCCCTTATAAGGGCGGGTGTTGTCCGCACAGTGGACTTTGTAGAAATCGGTGAAACTTCGGTGGACGGCTTGTATCGCATCTTCATCCGTCCCGGGCGGCACTGACCGCTCAATTAGCTTTCTTATGCCGTTTCCCACGAAACTTCGGACTTCCTCCGCCGTCCTTTCGGGAAAATTATTTTGGGAAAGGGCGTAATTTGCGGCGTTCGTCAGGTCTTCCAGAGTGTCAAGGACAGTTCCGTCAAGGTCAAACAGAGCAAGGCGGTATTTCATATAAACTCTTCTTTCAGAAACTTATGTATTTTCCGGACGTTTCCACAGGGGCGCAGGACAGGATATAGTCGCTGTCCCTTTGAAAGCCGTGGGATTCAAGAATTTTTTCAACTGTGCTGTCTGCAAGATGGGGAGTGTTGTTTTCCTGGGACAGGTGGCCGAGAATTATACGGGAAGTTCCCCAAGACACCAGCTTTGCCGCAAATTTTCCGCTGTCCTTGTTGGAAAGATGACCGTATTCAGAGCGAATCCGCTGCTTTAGCTCCGCAGGATAGCTGCCGTGACGGAGCATGAACTCATTATAATTCGCCTCCAGCAGAACAGCGTCCGCTCCTTTAAGAGCGGCTTCCGCTTCGGGGGTGACCTTTCCCGTGTCCGTGCAGGTGCAGCAGCATTCCCCCGAATCAAAATCCACTCGGTAGCCGCAGGGATTTACAGCGTCGTGGGAGGTGGCAAAGGGGGTGACGGTCATGCCCGCTATCGTAACGCTTCCCGTCAGGTCGCAGGCACGGAAGTTCACCGCTCCCTTTCTGCAAAGTACATCAAGAGTGTCCGAATTGGCGTAAACGGGGATAGGGTTGTTTTTGGTGGTTATCGCCAGACCCTTGATATGGTCGGTATGTTCATGGGTGATGAATATTCCTTTAACGTTTTTTATCGACAGCCCGGACAGTTCAAGGGCTTTGCAGAGCCTTCTGCAGCTTACTCCGCAGTCTATCAGTATGCCCTCGGAGGTACTGCCGATGTATGTACTGTTCCCTTGACTTGAAGAGAACAGGGGGTAAATTCTTGGCATGGTTATTTTCCTTTTTGTAACAGGATTTTCGGAGGACTGTCACAGTCCCGCATCATGTCCCGATGAGGGGACTTTATCGGAGCTTTTTACAGCCACCAATGTGTAGCTGTCTCCCCGCTTCTGCACCACATATTCCGCATACTTTTCCGGCTCGGGAGCGTCCTCGGAGGTAAGTGTCAGCCATGCGGGAGTGGGGGAGACGTAGCCCACGGTAAGAGTATAGCTTTCGCCCACTCTCGTTATCTCCTCGATATACGGGGAATAGGTGAAATACTTGGGATTTTCGGGTATTCTGTAGGAGCTTAGTTCCTCATCGTAGTAAAAGGAGATGTCCGCATTGGCAATGGTGGCGTGGGTAATGGAAAGCCCCGAGCCGAACAGCCTTGCCGCATGCTGCTCCACGTCCACCTGAGGGACTATGATATAATCAAAATCCATCTCGTATTTGCTTTTGTCCTCAAAAAGGATAATGTCCCATACAGCCGCTGTAATGAGAGTATCGTTTTTCAAGGAAGCAGGGCGATCGAAGGGAGGCGGGTCGCAGATGACCACGGGATATATGAACTTTGCAAACTCGTTTTTCTGATCGGTATTTTCCACGATGTTTTCTATGCGGATCTTAACAAATCCCACCGTTGAGGCAAGCCCTATTGCCGAAAGGACTATCACCGCCAGCCCCAGAACGAAATGAAATGCCGAGGGCTTTCGTGCGGGAGCTTCCTCCGGGGGAGAGTCCATTTCCGAAAGCTCGGATATTTCCGAAATATCCTCTTCAAAAGCCGAGTCCAGCATATTCATCAGCTCGCCGTTTTTCCTGCCGGGCTTTGGGGAAGAGGCGGGAGCAGGGGAGTTTGCCGGACTTGCTGTGTTTGCCGTGTTTGCGGATTTATCGGGACTTGTGTTTTTTTTATTTTTCTTCATTTATGTTGTTACCTTTTCTTTTTATTATGGGCTTCAGCCAAGCTTTTTTTTCCGGCGATTTTTCCGGCGGTTTCAAGAAACTATTAACTATTAACTATTCCCTGACCTGTCCGCTGCCCTCTATAAGATACTTGTTCGAGGTCAGCTCGTAAAGACCCATGGGACCTCTGGCATGGAGTTTCTGGGTGGAAATGCCTATCTCCGCTCCGAAGCCGAACATCTCGCCGTCGGTGAACCGTGTGGAAACGTTCACATACACGCATGCACTGTCGACCTCGTTTTTGAATTTATCGGCATTGTCAAGGTTTTTTGTGACTATGCACTCGGAATGCCCCGTGGAATACTTCCCAATATGTTCGATAGCTTCCTCAACGCCGTCCACTATTTTAACGGAAATGATATAGTCAAGGAACTCCCTGCCGTAGTCCTCTTCCGTTGCGGGAACAACGCAGTTCCCAAGTATGCGGGCGGTTTCCCCGTCTCCTCTTATTTCCACCGAATGCTCGTCCAGCTTTGCCTTTACGGCAGGGAGGAACTTTTCGGCGATATTTTTGTGAACAAGCAGGCTCTCCGCCGCATTGCACACCGAGGGACGCTGGGTCTTGGCGTTGTTTGTGATGTTTACAGCCATTTCTATGTCTGCGCTTTCATCGACGAAAATATGGCAGTTGCCCGTACCCGTTTCGATAACCGGGACTGTGGCGTTTTCCTTGACAGTCCTTATCAGCCCCGCATTTCCTCTGGGAATAAGCAGATCAAGGTATTTGTCCGCCTTCATAAGCTCCCTTGTGACCTCTCTGTCAACGCTGTCAACAAACTGGATAATATCGGCGGGGAATCCCGATTTTTCCGCAGACACCCGCATTATTTCACATATCATCTTGTTGGAATTGTACGCTTCTTTGCCTCCTCTTAAAATAACGGCATTGCCTGTTTTAAGGCATATGGCGGCAGCGTCGGCGGTGACGTTGGGGCGCGACTCGTAGATAATGCCGATAACTCCCATGGGAACTCGTATCTTCGTCACTCTCATGCCGTTGGGACGGACAGAGCCGCTGTCGGCAGTCCCTATGGGGTCGGGAAGACCGGCAAGCTTCCTCATGCCGTCAGCCATGCCCTTGATACGGCTTTCGTTAAGTTTAAGCCTGTCCTGCATGACCTCGGAAATGCCGTTGTCTTTGGCGGCGGCAAGGTCAAGGGCGTTTGCCTCGATTATTTTATCCGCATTCGCTTCAAGAGCGGCGGCAATGGCTTCCAGAGCGGCATTTTTCTTATCCGTCCCCGCTATGGCAATGGCTTTCTTTGATTTCCGGGCGTTTATGCCCAGCTCATCGATATATGACATTTTACAGCACTCCATTTCTTATATTAACATAAGCAGCGGGACAAGCCGCCGCACGGTTTACCCCGCATTTGCGCTTTCGGCAATGCGCAGCTTCTTGAACGCCCTCATCAGCACATCTCGTCTGGTGATTATCCCGGAGAACATTCCCCGGCTGTCTACCACCGGGACAAAGTTCTGTTCGATTATCCGTGAAAAAAGCGTGTCTATATCGGCGTCTATGGGTACTGACTCAAAACGTGTGCAGGAGGCAAGATCGGACACGGTAAGGTTTTCCGACTCCGAAAGCCCTGCGCCGTTGCTTTCAAGCAGCCTGTAGAGAAAATCCCTCTCGCTGACAACTCCCATATACAATCCCTCTCTGTCGATAACGGGAACAGCCGTAAACCCGCCGCGTATAAACTCCTTTAACCCCTCCTCTGCGGACAGGTCGCCGTATATAAACGCCACTGCGCTTTTGGGTTTAAGTAACATTGCCGTATTCATTGGAATTTAACAACCCCCTATTCTAAGCAAGAGAACCCGGAAGCAAGAGGCAAGAGGCAGGAGGCAAGAAAATCCTGCCCTATATATGTTCTCTTGGATTTCGTTTTAAAAAAAAATTCGCCGATAAAGTTAATAAACTATTAACTATTAATTATTAACTATTAACTATTCTCGTATCCGTAAAGGGAGATACGTTCAAAGCCGTCCAGCAGACTGTCCATATACTTGAATGCAAGCCCCGTGCCTCTGGCAACACAGCGGATAGGGTCGTCGGCGGCAAAGGTCTTTACTCCCGTTTCCTTTTCAATGAGCTTATCCATGCCGCCTATAAGCGCACCGCCGCCCGTAAGGACTATCCCCTCGGTGTGAATGTCTCCCGAAAGCTCCGGCGGGGTCTGCTCAAGGACATTTTTAACCTTGTCGCATAGCTCGCCCGCTATATCTATAACAGCCTTGTAAATATCGTAATCGTACAGCTTTACCTTGGCGGGAAGTCCCGTAACAAGGTTTCTCCCCTTTACCGCCATCTCCCTGCTGCCGTCGGGGTCGAAGACGTTGGCAAGAGTTATTTTTGCGTTCTCTGCGGACTTTTCCCCTATAAGCACACGGTATTTGCTTTGAACATACTTGATAATGGCGGCGTCTATCTTGTTCCCCGCCAGCTTGACGGAGCTTTTTACCACAATGCCGTTCATAGAAAGAACGGCTATATCCGTAGTGCCGCCCCCTATATCCACCACCATCCGCCCCTTAGCCCCGGAAATATCGTACCCCGCCCCCAGCAGCGCCGCCACAGGCTCTTCTATAAGATACACCTTCTGCGCCCCCGCCTGCCTTGCCGCCTCTATTACCGCACGGCTTTCCACGTCCGTAATAAGGGAAGGTACGCACATAACTATCCTCGGCATGAGCATCTGCCTGCTTGTGACCCTGCGTATACATTCCTTTATAAGGCTTTCCGCCATGTCGTAATCGGATATTACCCCGTCCGACAATGGGCGGATAACGGCGATGTGATCCGGGGTCTTCCCCAGCATTTTGTAGGCTTCCATGCCCACTGCCGCTATATCTCCGCTTTTTTTATTGAACGCCACCACCGACGGCTCGTAAAATACCACGCCCTTGCTGCCCATGGTGATCATTATATTGGCTGTTCCCAAGTCTATTCCTATGTCCATTTTTAACCCTTCAAGAGGCAAGAGATCAAGAAGCAAGAGGCAAGAATCCGTATACATCCTGACCTTAAAATTTGCCCGAATAACGGAAATACCGATTTATTTTACCGTGAGAAAACTTCAAACCAATATCTCCTATTTTAATTATACCACATTACGATACATTAGTCAAGTGGTAAGAAAGGATTTTGTAAAAAAAATCCCGGTCTGTAAAAAAGTCTTTTTGGAAAATTGAAAACTCTTAAGTTTAGGAAACATCGATTTAAGGTCTTTTCCCCGCCGTAGGCGGGGAAAAGACCGCCAAACAAAGCCA
>JAMOZU010000111.1 GCA_023667745.1 Ruminococcus sp. | reverse complement strand
TGCCCTTGTCGAGCTTCGCCTCGATGACGACGCCGCGCGCCTTGCGGTCGGGATTTGCTTTGAGCTCGCTCATCTCCGCCTGCAAATAAATATTTTCAAGGAGCGAATCGATTCCCTCGCCCGTCTTTGCGGACACGGGAACGCATATCACATCGCCGCCCCACTCTTCGCACACAAGCCCGTATTCCGTCAGCTGCTGCTTTATGTGGTCGGGGTTGGCGTTTTCCTTATCCATTTTGTTGATAGCGACGATAATGGAAACATTCGCCGCCTTGGCATGGTTGATAGCTTCACTTGTCTGGGGCATAACGCCATCGTCCGCTGCTACCACAAGAATGGCAATATCAGTTATGGACGCTCCCCTTGCTCTCATGGAAGTAAACGCCTCGTGACCGGGAGTGTCAAGGAATGTAATCTCCCTGTCCTTGCAGTTTACACGGTATGCGCCTATATGCTGGGTAATGCCTCCCGCCTCGGAGTCGGTAACATGGGAATGGCGTATCTTATCGAGCAAAGAGGTCTTGCCGTGGTCAACGTGACCCATAACGACTACAACCGGAGCTCGCTCAACGCCCTCGCCCACGTCCTCGCTGTCATCAATGAGACGTTCCTCTATCGTGATGATGATTTCCTTTTCCACCTTAGCTCCCAGTTCTTCCGCCACAAGAGCCGCCGTATCGAAATCTATCACCTGATTTATGGTACACATTTCTCCCAAAGTCATCAGCTTCTTGATAACGGTATTTGCCGTTACCTTCAGTCTGCTTGCAAGCTCGGAGACCACTATCTCATCGGGGATAAGGACTTTGAGCTGCTGCTTTCTCGCCCTTTCAAGCTCCAATCGGCGCAGCTTTTCCGCCTCCGTTTCCCGCTTGCCGGAATACTGCTGCTTGCCTCTCTGGGCGGATTTTTGGGTGAGTTTCTGCTTTTTGGAAAAATTGTCCTTGCCTCTTTTTCCGCTGCCGCCGCCGTTTAAAGGGGCTATGTTCTCGTAACGCTCGTTGTACTTGTCAATGTCGACATAGCTGCCTCTGGTATCAACGGTGCGCATCTTCTGCTCCACCTTAACACCCTCGCCGGAAAAGCTACCGCCCAGCTTGGTCTTGTTGGACTTGTTTTCCTGCTTGCCGCTCTTCTGCTTCTCGGCGTTTTTCTCCGACTTTTCCGAATGTTTCCTTTTCTGCTCGTCCGACTTTGCCACCTGACTGTTGAAACGCTCCAGAGCCGAACGCTGCTCGCCCTTGCGGGAAACGTTTTTATCCGCCTTATTTCCGGCAGACTCTTGCTTTGCGGCGGATTTACCCTCAGACTTACCGCCCGCAGCAGCCTCACGGTTTTTCTCCGCCTTGGAACTTTCTGCGGCGGACTTGCCGGAAGACTTTTCAGCCTTGGCAGACTTATCGGGCTTTTCCGACTTATCGGAACCGGCGGCAGACTTTTCCTGTATTTTAGCCTTGCCGCTGTCCTCACCCTTAGGCTTATCCGCTTTTGCCTTAACGGACTTTTCCGTCTTATCGGTCTTGTCAGACGTTGCCCCGCTCTTTTTCTCCACCTTGGGCTTTTCAGGCTTAGGTTCGGGCTTGTCGTTCCTTGTGGCAAAATAGCCATCGAAACTCTCTACCTGATTTTCCTGGGAATAATATTCAAGAACATAGTTCATTTCATCGGGTGTAAGGCTCTGCGAGGGCTTTTTTGCCGCTCCCAGTTTTTGAGTCACCAGCTCTGCCAGCGCAGAACTCTGCAATTTAAGGTCCTTTGCCGCCTCGCTTATTTTGACCTTTGCCTGACGTTTGTTTGTACTCATAGGCTATATATACCCTCCTGTAATTGCATTCATTCACGGAATTTACGAATCGCCCGCAAGCTCCGCAGTCCTTTTTGCAAATCCATCGTCACAGATGGCGCAGACCACTGTTTCTTTTCCCAGTCCCTCGGCAAATTCCTTTCGGGACGCAGCGGTCTTTATAACGGCAACGCCGTATTTGTCTCCGAAAAATCTCGCTTCCTTTTCGCTTTTCGGCGATATGTCCGACGCCAGAACGACAAGTTTCGCTTTGCCCTTTTCCATGCTTTCCCTGCATGAGTCAAAGCCCGTTGTCATTCTCCCCGCTCGTCTGCAGATACTCAGCAGACCAAACAGCTTTTCATTATTTCCGTTCATTCAGCTCTCTCTCCAGGTTATCGTAAACCTCATCGGTTATGCGGCAGGAAAAATTCTTTTCCAAACGCCTTTGTTTCTTTGCTTTCGACAAGCACCCGGCGTCGGGGCATATATACGCTCCCCTGCCCGGCTTCTTTCCGGTAATGTCCATGGAAATTTCCCCCTCCGGAGACCTTACCACCCGCACCAATTCCTTTTTGGGCTTCATTTCCCCGCATCCGAGGCACATTCTCAAGGGAACTTTCTTTGCTTTTGCTCCCTCCACATTTTTTCACCTCTTTGAATTTCACTTTTACGGGAAACCGCCTCATAAAAAGCCGTTCCCATTTATATCAAGCAAACTTACTCCGCAGGATTTTCCGGCTTGATGTCTATCTTAAAGCCGGTAAGCCTTGCGGCAAGTTTGGCATTCTGCCCCTTGTTGCCTATGGCAAGGGAAAGCTGATTGTTGGGCACTGTTACCGTGCACACTCTTTCCTCACCCTCCGCAATATCCACACGGATAACGTCCGCAGGAGAAAGAGCTTTGGCTATAAACGCCGCCTCGTCTTCCTCATAGGTGATAATATCTATCTTCTCGCCGTTAAGTTCCTCGACGACCTTGCTTATCCTCGACCGTTTCGGACCTATGCAAGCACCTATGCAGTCTACGTTGCTGTCCTTGGAGCATACCGCCATCTTCGTCCTTGACCCTGCTTCTCTGGCAATGGCTTTTATCTCCACAATGCCGTCGTAAATCTCCGGCACTTCCAGTTCAAACAGCCGCTTTACAAGGTCTTTGTGAGTACGGGATATTTTCACCGACGGCTTCTTTTCCGGGTTCATTATCCCCACCACGTATATCTTTATAATATCGCCCTCTCTGAGTACCTCGCCGGGTATCTGCTCGCTCTTGAAAAGGCATATCTCGTTTTTGTCTATCAGGACAATGGCGTGACCTGTGGCAGGCTCTACCTTCTGCACCGTCGCCGTAACTATCTCGTGAACTTTATCCTGATACTGGGCAATGAGCTTTTCCTTTTCAAATTCCTTTACGTCATGCCTTATGGACTGCTTTGCATACTGGGCAGCCACCCTGCCGAACTTTCCGGGGTCGAGCTTGTAGGGAACAGCATCGCCGCAAACACAGTCGGGAACTATCGTCCTCGCCTCGTCGATGTTTATCTCGTTAAGGTCGATTGGCTCATCGTCCACCACATTCCGCAGGATACATACGTCAAACCGTTCCTCCGCCGGGTCAATCTTCACCGTAAACTCGTCGCAGTCGGGATATTCCCTGCGCACTGCCTTTAATATCCCCTGCTCTATCTTCTCCACCAGCTGATCCAGGGGTATCTTGCATTCATTCGCCAGAGCCTCCAGCGCATCAAAAAATTCCTTGTTCATTTTTCCGAAAAATCCTCCTGTATATATTTAAGATCAAACGGCGTTGAAAGCCGTTGCATATTTAAAAACCAAATCCTATGCGGACTTACTCTTCCTCCAAGTCCTCATCGTCATACAGCCTTATAAACGCAGTCTCGGAAACGGCTATTTCAACAGTCCCCTTTTCGGTCTCGGCGGTGATAACGCCCCTGTCACTGTCAAACGCCGTCATTACGGCGATAAACTCCTTAACGCCCTCTTTCTCCCTGATGTACCGCACCCTCACCGGACACTCCAGAAACCGCATAAAATGCTCTTCCCGCCGCAGCTGCCGCCCCAACCCCGGCGAACCTACCTCTAAAATATACTGCTCGTCAATGGGGTCTGCCTTGTCAAGAGCCTCCGAGAGCGGTCTTGTCATAGCCTCGCAGTCGTCCATATCAACGCCCTCCGGCTTTTCAATAAATACCCGCAGATATTTAAGGCTGCCCTCTTTTTCAAAGACTATATCCCAAATACTAAGCCCCAGTTCCTCCGCAATGGGCTTTGCAAGATCGTACACCGCCGAAACGGTATTGCCGCCCCTGCTTCTGCCTTTATTTTTCCCCGGCATTTTCTTTAGCACCTCCCGCATACAGCAACAAAGACCGGAGCTTTCTTCCGGTCTTTGTCAAATTTATTATGTTAAATAAATTATACCACAGCTTTTCAAAAAAATCAAGTGTTTTTTGAAATTTTTTCTTCTTTTTGTCGGAATAATTCAAATTGTGAAGTTTTCAACGGGGATTTTTAATAGTTTTTACCAAATTTTTCCGGAGTGAACGGCATAAATTACCGCATATATTCCGGGAAAACCGACTTAAACCCGTTACCCCTCATTCATCATCAAAATCAATCGGGAAAATCTCCCCTTTTAACAGCCGCTCCCGGTAACTTTTGATGCTTTCGATATGCCCCATATCGTCGTCAACGAAAAGCCCGCCGTCGTACTCCGCCAATTTCCCGCTTATGTAAAGCACAACGTCCGGGGGATAAAAGGAAACAACGCACACCTGTTCCGTTTTATAGGGGACTTTCGCCAGCTCCTCTTCGGTATATCCCGCAAATTCGGGAGACTGGAAATCCAGATAAAAATGCTCATAATCGGAAAGCTCTTTGCTGTAACGCTCTCCCGTAATATCCTCGCAGACCTTGTCCCCGCCTAACAGACGGACTATCTCATTTTTCCGATCACCCTCCCGAAGCAGGATAACCATGCTGTCCATACACTCTCTCCTTACCTTCTTCGAGCCTATTTCGGGAATACCGAAATACTCCTCCCCCGACCACTCTTCAAGACTGTAGACCGCTATAGGCGGGTTGTAACCGAAATTGCTGACATATATCCTTTTGCACAGCGGACATATCCATACATCATTTTTGCGGCGAGGAATATCAAGACCTTCGCCGAAAGCGTCAACAACGCCGCCGTCGCCGCACCATTCCCTGTCGGTGTAGACTGTCAGCTGAACATCGTTGGGGCATTTGGTATTAGATAACACATTTCCGCATTTACAGCGCATTCTGCTCATGTTACCGCCTCCGTAAAATATAACCGTCATCACTCATTCTAAAAAAGCCCACACTTCACAATATCCCCTGCCGTCACCCGACAGCAGGGGTAAATTTTCATTCACATTCGTCAAATCCCGACATTTTGCTCCCCAAAAAACTCCTGCCTCCGTGCGAACAAAGTTCGCACATTTCCTGCCTCCCATCAGCGCACATTTCCCGCCTCCCGTCAGTATATATCCCCTTTATACTCCCCGAACACCTTCAGGCACTCATTCCTGTCCTCGCAGATGACCTCGCAGGGAAACTCCTTCGTTTCTATCGCCTTGTAGAACGCCTCATCACGGAATCCGACAGCCTCGGTGTCCTCGGCGGTGCAGCCGTAAACTATCTTGTCTATCTCCGCCCACATGGCCGCTCCCATGCACATGGGACAGGGATATGCGGTGGTATAGAGTGTCGCTCCCTTAAGGCTGCGGCTACCGATAGCTTTGCAGGCAGCTTTTATGGCTATCATCTCACCGTGCATTGTAGGGTCGCACTCCGCAATTACACGGTTATGCCCTTTTCCAATCACCTTGCCGTCCTTTAATATAACAGCCCCGAACGGTCCTCCCTCTCTTTTTTTCATGCCCTCTTTTGCCTCGTCAATGGCTATCTTCATATTTATCATCTTAACTTCGACTCCTCTGCGTCAATTATACTCATAAGCTCGCTTATGGTCTTGCCGTTGCTCTTTTTGGGCGGCGGCGACAGCTTTTCCTTCGGCACTACAGCCTTTGCGGGAATGGACTTTGCCGCATTGGCGGCGGTCTTTTCGTCCACACGCACAGCGGGCGTATTGGCGGCGGATATTACCGGAGACGGCGCATATCCGGCGGCATTATCGGCATTTGCGGCGGCGTTTGCGTTCGCACCGTTTGCCGCCCCTGCCTTTTTGGCGGTACGTTTCACCGTTTTGGGCGGCTGTGCGGGAGCTGCCGGCTGACCCACGTTTCCCGCTGCAGCGGCTATCTTCTCCGGCAGAACATTGCTCATAAAACCGCCTGTCTCCTTCGGCTTCTCACCCTCGCCCTCTCCTTGGGACTCATTGCCGCCTGCGGTGATCTCAAGGTTATCATATGTAAACAGCCTTGACTTGTCCACCTCGGTAAATTTCAGCTCAGCCTTGCCGTTCTTGTCGACGCTTAGAACCTGCTGGGGAGCGTCATCGGGGAATTTTACCTCCGGCTCTGCGCTGTCGTCCCGCACTATCCGTATCACAGCCTCCTGTTTGGGCGGTTCGGGTTCGAGTCTCCTCTCCGCCGGCTCTTCAAATATATCCTCGGAAATATCGTCGTCACGGCTTAACATTATCTCGTCCAGATCGTCAAGGGAATAAGCGTCTTCCTCAGCTTTCTTGACATTGAGTATACGGATTATCTGGAACACTATTATAATGAAACTGGGAATTATTATCACCGTCATAATACCCTTGGTAGATGTGGCAAAATCAAGCAGACCGCCAATTTTTGGATCCTGCCGCACCGCCTTTGCCACCACGTTTTCACGGGGTATCTTGTATGTAATATCCTCATTTGCGGTGTCAAACCGCACCACATAGGACATTACCCCATTTTCGTTTACCAGCTGCACCACCCTCGTAAGCACCGTCCTGCCGTCGATGTCACACAGCACAACGCTCCCCGCCTTTATGCTGTCTATCTCCGACTCTTTTGCGAAAATGACCGTCCCCGCAGGTATCTTCGGCTCCATATTCGTGGCATGGGTGTGGTATATGGTATAGCCGAATATTTTCGGGGCAGCCCCCTTTTCCCCGAAAGAGAAATACAAAAACAGCATACCGCCGATAAGGGCTATCAGTATCACAATAACTATACCCTCAATAATATTCGCAGCATTTTTTTTCTTATTCATGGAAGACCTCCGCAGTCGAAAATTCGATTTATATTATGACGAGCCGAAAAACATCTGTGCATTTTTTTTACCGTTTCGCAAAACTTATACCGCACAATACCCGTAAACCGGCAAATTTCCCCATATATCGGGACTTTTGCTTTACAACCCGCCGTATATTTTATCACATAATAACATTATACCACACTTGAAGATAAAATTCAAACTTTTTTTATAATATTTTTTTATAAAATTCTCTTGACATTCGGTGAATTTTATTGTATAATATATATATGCCAAGGTTGAGACGGAAGTACAAGCGATGAAATTTCCCGAAAAATCGGCATTTTATCGGGTCAACCAAGAATAACCTCTTTTTTCCGGGCAGAGGACAAAACAAGAAATTGTCCTTTTGTTCAAAAAAAATTTACAATCCTATACGCTGGAATAGCTCAGTCGGTAGAGCAGCGCATTCGTAATGCGCAGGTCGCGTGTTCAAGTCACGTTTCCAGCTCCAGAAAACCTTAACCGTGCAGTTTGTCCGCTGTGCGGTTGACTTTTTATGCAGGATTTCCCTTTTTCCGGAAGCAGAGGAAATAAAGCCACCCTTTTCAAAAATAATTTTCCCGCAAAAAAACATTCGGATTTATTAAAAAGTGTTTTCTGCCTGTTTGGACAATTCACAAAGATATTTGTATTTTTGTGCTGCTCATGCTAATCCCCGTCAGAATTACGGAGATGAAGCCGCCGAAAAAAATTTAGCCTTATGATTTTTTACGGCGGCTTAAGTCCCACAATTCAATGAGGGATTTGTATCAATCGGCATGCGTTATTTAAAAATTGACTTCCCATAATTTCCCGCTTTTGACTTGACAAAATATATCCTATATGATATTCCTATATGATATACTTATATTGAGGTTAGTTTGCGCTAACCCCAATGCTTTAAACAGGAGGTATCTCAAATTGGAGAAAATAAATATCGGCGGCGTTCCGGAAACCATGATACAGACTCTTTACGCAAGAGCAAAGGAATCAAAAAAGCAAAACCGTAAAATTTATGACGAAAAAGCCATAGAGATCGTTTCGGCAATGGATTATACAAATCCCTCATTGAATTATGGGATTCAGCCGCCGCAAAAACCATATATG
>JAMOZU010000110.1 GCA_023667745.1 Ruminococcus sp. | reverse complement strand
ATATTAATTTTTTTAAGTAAGCATCATTATAATACAAATTGTAGTATATTTTATTATTGTACAATTTGTATATATTTAATTTCTGCGGGAAATAATTGCAATTATCGCAGTGTATTTCGGTACAATTTGTAATATATTTTATATATTATACTTTAAGTTAAACATTCGCCTTTTTTGTAAAGCATATTGGGCATCGGATGTTTTTTACTCAAAGTATATTTTGTAAAATCAAATAAATTGCATTTTTTGATGTATATTATTTACGGAAAGTATAAATAATTTTGAATACTACTTAAAGTTAATTTCCGTTACCACTTCCCCCGCCTTTTGCTGTTTTTAAAAAAATCCCTATATTTTTCGGAAATTCAAGAAAAATATCCGGAAAAAAAATTGATTTTTGCTTGAAACAGGTTTGAAAACAAAAAAAATATACGAGTTGTATAATTACTGTCCGAAAATAAAATTTCCCCTTGCCGGGAATGGGCAAGAGGAAATGGTGAATCAATTTGAATTATTGACTTTAGAAATATTAAGATCGGTGGTAACAATTCCCATGGATTCAAGTTTTGCCTTTATGACTTTCAATTGATATTCTGCCTCTTCCTTTGGATTATCGGCTGTTACAATACGCTGTAAATCTACATATTTATCAATTGAAACAGTAATTAATTCACTTTGATTCATTTTATCACCGTCCTTTTTTATTTTATGTTTTTATTATAACATAATTCTTTGCGATTGTCAAGAACAACCCTTGCATTTGCCGATTTTTTATGTTATAATTATATCACAAAAGGTTGGAGATGTCAATAAATATACTTATTGTAATAATTATTAAAATTTTACGATTTGTAATAATTTAATTATACAAATATTTTAAATTATTTTCTTTTATACTTATTGTAATATATTACAAATTGCAAATTTAATTTAAATTTTCCAAATAGTATAAATTAAAAATCAATTAATTATACAATTTGATTAATTAATAATCATATATACAAATAATAAATCTAATTAATTACAATCAGCAAATTTATAATCAAATTATACTAAATGTACAAACATTAATTTAGATAATTTTCCTGCAAGACTTGAAAAGACTGTTATTTCTTGCATCCTGCCTCTTGATGTGAACTTGTTCACATATTACCTGCTTCCGAAGGGAGTTCTTTACAATGAAACGTCAGCACCCTGCCGCTCTTATAGGGTATACTTCAAAAAATTTCTGGCTGCTTCTTATCCCGTTGATAAGAGGTCTTGCCGCACTGCGGTTTGACGTGATGACATGGGCTAAAGGAGCGGGGTGGGACATATTGACGGTGACGGTAATGATAGCCGCCGCTGTACTGCGGTGGTATTACACGGAATACGAGATAGGGGATAAAACCATAAGGGTAAACAAAGGGGTCATTTTCCGTATGTCCCAAGAGATAGAATACAGCCGCCTTTGCGCCGCCACTGCGGAGGAAAATCTTTTTTACCAAGGGTTAGGTCTGTCAAAGCTGTATATCGACACCGATGCCGCCCAGAGCAGCCGCCGTAATGCGGACATAAGCATACTTGTTACAAAGACGGAGCGGGCGGCTTTGTTCAACCGCCTTTCCGAGGACTTCAAGGGGAACGGCGGCGGCTTTAACAGAAACTACAGCGTTTCCAAGACTGCACTGATACTTTTTTCCCTGCTGTTCTCTTCCGCTCTTACGGGGGTAGTGCTGCTTATTACGCTCCTTTCGGGAGGGTCTGACATTATAGGGGACAGGCTTCAGCAGGATTTTATAGGGATAGTAAACGGCTTGTCCGACGCTGTTGCAACGCTGGCGGGGAAGATAATAGCGGGAATTTCCCCTGCGGGCATTGCCGTTTCCATAGTGATAGGGATAGGATTTCTCCTAAGTTTTACGGTAAATGTAATGCGGTATCTGAAATTCACCGCCCGGAGGCGGGGCGGGGGGATAATAATTTCCTGCGGGCTGTGGGTAAAGAGAATGTACTGCATTAACGCAAAGAAGATAAATATGGCGGACATGCGGCAGAACCTTGTTATGAAGCTCTTCGGCATAACCAGTCTTCATGTAAACTGCACCGGCTACGGCAAGCGGAAAAATGAGATACCCGTATTCGTCCCGGTATGCAGCGCAAGGCCGCCCAAAAAGAAGGACGGCAAAATAAGCAGCGGCGGGGCAATGGGAATGCTGCTGCCGGAATTTTCCCTCTGCGACAGCTACATAAGTCCGAAACCCTCTTATGTATGGCGGTTTATATGGCTGCCCGTGTTTATGATATTCGGGATAATAGCCTTGGGATTCGGGGGACTGGTGTATTTCCCTCACTGGCATGAGCTGATAGCGTTCCTTACGGTAATGGGGGAGATACCCGCCGTATGGTTATTGCTTGTAAAAGCCGCCGCCTACTGCACCAACGGCATAAACATCACCGATGACAGCATTTGCGCCAAATACTGCATAGGCTACCAATTCCACACGGTGACCGTCCCCCTGTCGAGAGTGGCGGAGATACGGATAACGCAAACGCTTTTTCAGCGGTTCAACAAGTCCTGCGACGTTCACATATACACCTGCTCGGAATATATCGGAAGTCACAGCGTTAAAGGCATTCCCATTACGGAAGTGCAGGAGCTTATCAGGGAGAGGGGGTAGGAATCTGCCGATTTAACATAAAAGGAGATAAAGCCGACGGTAACATATCAAAGGAAAAGGGGTTTAAAATGCAGATAATAAAAATCAAAGACAGCAGATATGATGAATATGAAGAGCTTCTTTTTAAGAGAGATGCTTTGAAAAAGGAAGCTCACAATTATCTGGTGCTTTACATAAACGAGTTCGGAGAGCTTACAGAAGCGGTGTTCAGAAAGAAGATAGACTGCATCTGCAGGAAAAAAGCCATAGCCTTTTGCGGCATATTCGTAAACAAGGGCGAACGGATAAATATAGAAGAGCTGAACATATATGTAAAAGAACAGACGGCGGATTATCAGAGACAGCTTGACGAGATGATAAAAGATAACGAGTCATGCAAGGACTTAAAGGAAATTCCCGAGGCCGCTGTTTTAAAGGTAAAACAGATATACCGCAGGATAGCAAAGCTCATTCACCCGGACATCAACCCCGCCACCGACAACGACCCTGTATTTCTTGAGCTGTGGACAAGGATAGATGCGGCTTACAGGGCAAATGACCTTAAGGAAATGGAAGAACTGGAAATGCTTGTAATGTCTGCACTCAAAAAGCCGGGGAACGAGGATATCCAAATTGAGATACCGGACATTGCCGAAAAGATAGAGTCTCTTAAAATTGAGATAGAAAAGATACGTTCCGCAGACCCTTACCAATACAAATTTATTCTGGAGTCTCCCGAACTTCGCCTTGAAAGGCGGCGGGAACTGGAAGCGGAGCTGAGGGAATACACGGAGTATGAAAAGGAACTGGAAAAAATTTTATGGGAAATTACCGCCAAGAACGGAGTTGAGGTAACATGGGACATGAACTGACTGTAAAAAAAGGGGACGTTGTTGCCCTAACCGGAGGAAACGGCGGCGGTCTTGACAACGTTATAAAGCCGCTGATAAGGGAGATACATTTGTTTGACGCTTATGCTGCGGGGACTTCCCATTTAGAAGACAAATCGGTGCTTGCGGAGCTGCATCCCGGAGACAAGCTGAA
Source organism: Ruminococcus sp. (assembly GCA_023667745.1). Taxonomy (GTDB): domain Bacteria; phylum Bacillota; class Clostridia; order Oscillospirales; family Ruminococcaceae; genus Huintestinicola. The sequence continues at coordinate 4,480 of JAMOZU010000110.1, read as the reverse complement.
CTTACGAAGGGAAAGCAATAACAGGTACGATCCCAACGCCATTCTGCTTATTTCTCCGAAAGGTAAAAAAGTTGGTTATGTTCCAAGGGCGGATAATATCATATTTGCCCGCCTTATGGACGCAGGAAAAATACTTTGCGCCAAAATTTCCGAGATAGAACATTTTGACTCCTACAGCCGCATTGAGATAGGGATATATCTGGTGGATTTTTAAAGAAAAAGTGCTTGACTTTTGGCGGAAAATGAGGTATCATTATTGTAGGAAGTATTATAATATATACAAGGAGGTAATGTGTTATGGCTACAGACAGCATTTTGCATAATTTTGTTATCAAGGACGACAAGACGCTTTTGTCATTTATTGAAGCTCTTGAGGCTTCCGAAAAAGACCCGCCGATGAAAGATTCCGGATTTGCCAAATCTGTAAAAGAAGCAGATAATGAGACCATACAAAGAGTACTTAAAAGGATAAGAGAAAAAAATGGATAATTTTGCCAAAAAAAGTTTAAAACAATTGATAGATTTTATCGGGGAGGATGAAGTATCGGATATTCTCTCCGATTTTTCCTGTCCGCTTAATCCGGATATAGAGAAATTTTTAAAAGAAAAATCCATAGGTTTTGAAAAGCAAAGGATAAGTGCCACACATCTTGTTTTTAACGGCAATGAACTTGCGGGATTTTATACTTTTTCTTTAAAGGCTTTTAACGTTTATGAAAGCTTGGTTTCCAAAAGCCTATATAAGCGTGTATCAAAATATGCTTCTCATGATTCGGATACATACGATTGCCTTCTCCCTGCTCCTCTGTTGGCTCAGTTAGGAAAAAATTATAATACCGGCGTAAATAACAGTATTTCCGGAGATAAACTTCTTGAACTGGTATTTAACGATATAAAAACAGTTCAGCAAATTGTAGGAGGTAAAGTTTTATTTTTGGAATGCGAGGATAAAGATAAACTTATAGAATTTTATTCAAGAAACGGATTTAAAACATTTGCTCAACGCAATATCAATAATCAAAATTCTGATTTAAAATGCAATTATCTTATTCAAATGATAAAGATAATAAAATAATTTCATTTTATAATTCCCCCGTAAAATTAATTTTCTCCCCCTCTTGACAATTTTTTCCCGGTGTGGTATAATAAAGGTATATGTTTATCGTATGTTACGGTCCGCCGGGGGCGGGCTTGTTTGAAAGGAAGTTTTTAGTATGTCAAGAGTTTATAATTTCTCCGCAGGTCCTGCTATGCTGCCGGAAAAGGTGCTGAATACCGCCGCAGGCGAAATGCTGGATTATAAGGGTACGGGACAGTCGGTAATGGAGATGTCCCACAGGTCAAAGGAATATCAGGCGATAATCGATGAGACGGAAAGTCTGTTAAGGGAGATAATGTCCGTGCCGGATAATTACAAGGTGCTGTTTTTGCAGGGGGGTGCGTCTTCCCAGTTCGCCATGATTCCTCTCAATCTCATGAACGGTTCGGGAAAGGCGGATTTCGTCATCACCGGGCAGTGGGCGAACAAGGCTTATCAGGAGGCGGCAAGATACGGCGATGCAAAGGCTGTTGCCTCCTCCAAGGACAAGACTTTTTCCTATATCCCCGAAATTGATCCCAATGAGTGCCGTAGCGACGCTGATTATTTCCACATCTGCCTTAACAACACCATTTACGGCACAAAGTGGGCGGAACTGCCGAAGGTGAATGTTCCGTTGGTGGCGGATATGTCTTCCTGCATACTGTCAGAGCCTGTTAATGTGTCCGACTTTGCTCTTATTTATGCGGGGGCGCAGAAAAATATGGGTCCTGCGGGGCTTACGGTGGTAATAGTCCGTGAAGATATGATAGGAAAGGCGAGAGAGTCCACTCCCACCATGTTCAACTATCAAATACATGCCGACAACGGCTCAATGTACAACACCCCTCCCACTTATTCCATTTATATTTTAAAGCTGGTTCTCCAGTGGGTCAAGGAAATGGGCGGGCTTACGGCTATGAAAGCCCTTAACGAAAAGAAGGCCGCTGTTATTTACGATTTCCTTGACGGTTCAAAGCTGTTCAAGGCGACCGTAAACGGAAAAGACCGCTCGCTGATGAATATTCCATTTGTTACGGGAAATGATGATCTGGACTCTAAGTTTGTAGCCGAGGCAAAGGCGGCAGGGTTTATCAACCTGAAAGGTCACAGGAGCGTCGGCGGCATGAGGGCTTCCATATACAATGCAATGCCGTTGGAAGGTTGCGAGAAACTGGCTGAGTTTATGAAAAAGTTTGAGGAAGGTAATTCTTAAATTGATTTTCCGAGAGATGGCAACAGGTTATTTTCTTTAGTAATATTTCTTTTGCCTGCCTTTCTTTTATAGCAAAGCATAAAATTATCTTCAATGGCAAAAGCTGTATTTTTTGCTTCTTGCCTCTTGCTTCTAAAAAGTATCTGTGAAAGCAATTCTATTTTTTTGCTCTAATAAACAAATTCTCGAAGAGAGGTTTTATTTATGGATAGTAACGAACGCTTTGTAAGAAAATACAAGCAGGGCATGGTCTCGTTAACGGAAATATGGGTCGACAGGGAAACGGGCGTTAATTACCTCTTCCGTGAGGACGGCTATGCGGGCGGGCTTACGGTATTGGTGGACGAAAACGGCAAACCTGTGGTAGACAAGTCGGCGGTCGGCTGATCTGTACAAATCCCTCATTGAGTTATGGAAATTAGTATTAAATTATTTTTCTCCCGCCTACGGCGGGAGAAAAATCAACCAACAATTAATAAGGAGTTTTAACAATGTACAATATTCTTACACTTAACAAAATAGCCGCCTGCGGGACGGATAAATTCGGCGGCGGCTACAGCGTTTCCGACAATTGCTCCGATCCTGCGGGGATAATGGTGCGGTCGGCGGCGATGCATGATATGACCTTCGGCAAAAGTCTTCTTGCCATTGCAAGAGCGGGGGCGGGGGTGAACAATATCCCTGTGGATAGATGCGCAGATGAGGGGATAGTTGTGTTCAACACTCCCGGCGCAAATGCAAATGCGGTAAAAGAGCTTGTTATTGCTGCTTTGCTGATGAGCTCGAGGAAACTGGTTCAGGGGGTAAAATGGGCGGAAGGTCTCAAGGGGAACGGGGACGAGGTCGTCAAGATGGTGGAAAAGGGAAAGTCCGCCTTCGCGGGTCCCGAGATTTACGGCAAGACTTTGGGCATTATCGGCATGGGGGCAATAGGAGCTTTGGCGGGGAACGCCGCCATGAGCCTTGGAATGAAAGTAATAGGCTACGATCCTTATCTTTCGGTTAAAGCGGCTCTTTCCATGAACCCCGGCATAAAGATGACCAGCGATATTTCCGAGCTTTATAAAAATTCCGATTACATCACCATTCACACTCCCTACACCCCCGAAACAAAGGGGACTATCAACGAAAGCACCATCTCGCAGATGAAGGACGGCGTTCGCATACTTAATCTTGCAAGGGGCGAGCTTGTCGACACGGCGGCTGTTAAGGCGGCGTTGGCAAGCGGAAAAGTTGCGGCTTATGTGGTAGACTTCCCCACGGAGGAAATGCTGGGGACGGAGAATGTTATTTGCCTGCCTCATCTGGGGGCTTCCACTCCCGAAGCGGAGGACAACTGCGCTGTTATGGCGGCGGAAGAGCTTATGGAATATCTTGAAAGAGGGAACATAAGAAATTCCGTCAACTTCCCCAATGCGGAGCTGAATGCGGCGGGAACGAAGATAGTGGTCCTTCATAAGAACGTCCCTGCGGTAATTTCGGAGATAACCAGCATTTTAGGCGGGGCGGGGATAAATATCTCCAATATGATAAGCCCCTCCAGAGGGAATTTCGCCTGCACTCTCATTGACGCAGAGGGGAATATTACGGAAGACATAACCGCCAAACTCTCTTCGTCGGACAATGTGCTTCGAGTGAGAGTTATAAAGTAAGGAGGGCATGGCTATGAACGAAAGTTATTTTGACCCCAATGACGTAAGCAGCAACAAGGTGATAGTTATAATATCCCTGCTGTTCGGAATACTGTTTTTCCTGCCGCTGGTGGCGTGTCCCCAGTCGCATTACGGGAGATTTTACGCCAATCAGGGGCTGCTTCTGTTTATCCTCGGAGTTGTAGGGGGTGTTCTGGGGCGGCTTCCTCTTGTGGGAGCCATCATTGCGGGAATTATTGAGCTGTTTGCATTTGTTTCATGGATAATAGTTTTTGTGGGGGCTTGCACGGGAAAGGCAAGCAAAGTGCCGGTGATAGGGGAGTTTGAGCTTATAAGGTAAATTCTTTTTACTACAAAAGTGAAGTGAATTTTTGGTTTGTCGTTACTTGCCGTGTGGGGGGGAACCCCTAGGGAGAGGGGCAGGGGCTGCTCAATATCTAGGGGGCACTGCCGCCCCCCGCCCCTCCCCCTAAGGTTCTCCCCCGGCAACCTGCGGATTGCCATTCCCCCCTTTCCTTCACCCCTACCCCACCC
>JAMOZU010000010.1:15464-21718 GCA_023667745.1 Ruminococcus sp. | reverse complement strand
GATTTGCGGTATTATTAATTTTGAGGCTAAGAGGTAGTTTCCGAGGAGGTCTGTTATCCACGCCGATGAGACCGTTGTGCAAGTGTTCAAAGAGCCTGACAGAAAAGCAAAAAACAATCGTGAATGTGGGGATACTGCACGGATAAGTCCGCCGATAAATTTATGGCGTTGTTTAATTACACGCCCACAAGAGCGGGAGAAAATTTGCGGAATAATTTCCCAATAATAAGGAACTGCTTCCCGTATCAAAAGCCGCAAAGGGAGTTGCATACATTAACAAAATTTATGAAACAGAGAGAAGTTTTGAAAAACTTTCTCTTGATGAAAAGCACAGAAAACGGCAAGAGCAAATAAAGCCTGTTCTTGACGAGTTTTTTTGCGTGGCTTGAAACGGTTGATCCCTCAAGCGGTGCTAATACTATCCCCGTTAGAATTATGGAGATGAAGCCGCCGCAAAAAATTTGCGTGTATGATTTTTTGCGGCGGCTTAAGTCCCGTAATTCAATGGGGGATTGCATCATTCACCGAGGCGGGCTGTTTCCTTGCCTGCTCTTGCTTTTTTGCCTCGGAAAACTCTTTTTCATAAAATTTAAAAAATCTCTTGACATTGCAGGAAAAATATGTTATAATAAAACGATAATTGCCGCTTGAGGCTGCGGCTCAAAAGAGATATTTCAAAAAAGTTAATTTTTTTGTTCTTTGTTATGAACGGAAAGGAATGGTCAAAAAGGTGAAAAGGGTCAAGAAACCTGTGTTTTTCGCAGTTCTTTTTCTGATAGCTGCGTTTGCGCTGTCCGTGCTTTTCGGTGTAAGCAGCTGGTTCGGAGATATTGAAACTGTCTACATCAAGGGCGTGGACGATATCCGCTTCGGTATCGACATAAAAGGCGGAGTCGACGTTACCTTTACTCCTCCCGAAGGCTTCGACGCCACCGAGGCGCAGCTGGACGCCGCAAAAGAGGTAATAGTCCAGAGAATGATAAAGCTCAACATTACCGATTACGAGGCGTATGTTGACTACAGCAACGATCATATAATCGTCCGCTTCCCTTGGAAAGAGGGAGAGACGGATTTTGACCCGGAGGCGGCGGTAAAGGAGCTGGGCGAGACTGCCGAGCTTACTTTCAGAGAGGGCATAGAGACCGATGCTTACGGTCAGCCTGCGGGCGTTACCCTGTCGAATATTATTCTCACGGGCAACGATGTGGCGGAGGCTTACGCCTACTATGACCAGTCCTCCACAAGTACCGATAAATGGCAGGTATCCTTACAGCTTACCGAGGGCGAGGGCGGCGGTGCGCAGAAGTTCGCCGAGGCTACCGCAAGGCTCTATCAGGAGGGCGGCACTATCTCCATATGGATGGACGATACCTGCGTTTCCTACCCGAGAGTAAACGCTGTCATCAGTGACGGCAGAGCCAGCATTTCCGGCAACTTCGATGCCGAGAGTGCGACGAAACTTGCCAATCAGATAAACTCCGGTGCGCTGCCTTTCAAGCTGGTTACCGCAAGTTTCTCCACCATCTCTCCAAGCCTCGGCATGGGTGCGTTGGAGGCTATGGTGACAGCGGGGATAATCGCATTCATCTTCATCGCCGTTTATATCATCGCCGTTTACAGGCTTCCCGGCTTTGCGGCCGTTATCGCCCTTGTGGGGCAGGTAGCGGGAACGCTGGCGTTTGTTTCGGGATATTTCGGCATTAACGAGAGCAGCACACTGACCATTCCCGGTATTGCGGGCATAATACTTGCTGTGGGCATGGGCGTTGACGCCAACGTTATCACGGCAGAGCGCATAAAAGAGGAGCTGGCGGAGGGCAAGACCCTTGACGGCTCGCTTCAAAGCGGCTACAAAAGGGCATTTTCGGCTATCCTCGACGGCAACCTTACAATGATACTGGTAGCCATAATCCTTATGGGCGCATTCGGTACGCCGGACAGCATTTTCTCCAAACTTCTTCACTTTGCCTTCTTTATGTTCGGTCCGTCCACAGCGGGAACAATCTATTCTTTCGGCTTTACGCTGCTGACGGGTACTGTCCTTAACCTGTTCTTCGGAGTGCTTTGCTCACGGCTTATGGTAATGAGCCTGTCGGGCTTCAAAAAACTGCGTTCTCCCTGGCTTTACGGAGGTGAAAAGAAATGAGCAAGTTAAAATTCAACTTTGACTTTATCAAGAATCGCAAGACGTATTTCATTATTTCGGCAATTCTTATTGCGGTGAGCATTCTCTCCACATTCGTACTGGGGATAAACCTTGACATTCAGTTCAAGGGCGGTACGCTTATCACCTATCTTTACAACGGCGACATCGATACAGCCGCCTTTGAGGCAGACGCAGAGACCGCCCTTGACGGCATAGGGGTCAGCATTACCACAGGTACGGACTTTAACACGGGAAAGAATAACATTCAGCTGTCTCTTCTTTCAAATTCGGGGCTTACAGCCGACAAGCAGATAGAGCTTACCAACGCCCTTGAGGAAAAATATGCGGCAAACTCCCTTGAACTGGCGGAGTCCACGGACGTTTCCCCTTCGGCGGGCAAGGAATTTTTCAGCAAGTGCATAGTGGCGGCTTTGTTCTCGGTAATAGTGCTGATAGTCTATATCGGCGTGCGCTTTAAAAATATCGGCGGCTGGCTGGCTGGAGTGTGCGCCGTGGCGGCTCTGATACACGACATCATAATGGTTTACGGTACGTTCATCATCTGCCGCATGGAGATAGACGCCAACTTTATGGCGGTGGTTCTGACTATCCTCGGTTACTCCATCAACAGCACCATTGTCATCTACGACCGCATAAGAGAAAACGAAACTCTCTATCACAAGAAAAAATCCAGAGCGGAAATTACCAACCTTAGCATAAACCAGTCCATGACCCGTTCCCTGCACACCTCGGCGACCACCATTGCGGCAATGCTCATAGTTACCATAGTTGCGCTGATCTACGGCGTTGACTCGATCATATCCTTCTCTTTCCCCATGATGATAGGACTTGTTTCGGGAACTTACTCGTCTATCTGCATTGCAGGTCCTCTGTGGGTATGGCTTGAAGAGCGGAAGGAGAACGGCGGTAGCGGAGAGGCGAAAGCCGCATCCTCGCAAAGCTGACTTTTTTAAGAAAACACACTTTTTGAAACGACTTGTTTTATACGATCCTTTGCCGGGCGGTATTTTATCTTCCCCGGGCGGGGAAAATATCATGGGCAGGTAATTTCGTTGGAAACACCCAATTCGCCAAACCTCATACTAATTCCCGTTAGAATTATGGAGATGAAGCCGCCGAAAAAAATTTAGCCTTATGATTTTTTGCGGCGGCTGAACTGAAAAAACGGTACGGTATACCTCTTATACCGGTTTCCTTGGGAAAAAACGGCAGTCTTGCCTTTTCGGATAACGCCTGCGCCGAAATGCCGTCCTTTAAAGTGCAGACTGTGGAAACAACGGGAGCGGGCGGCACGTTCTGCGGCTGTGTACTGGATTATATTCTCGAAAAGAGTCTAAAAGATCTTACGCAAACGGAGCTTGAGGAAATGCTGCGTTTTGCCAATGCGGCTGCGGCTGTCGTCACAACGAGAAAAGGTGCGCTTGCGGTTATGCCCGAAAAAAATGAAATGGAAGAGCTTATGAACAGGATATGAAGGGAACCGGTCTTTATGGAATTTTACTGCGATAAAAAATATCTCATTGTCCCCGTAAGTCACCATGGGCAGAATAAACGGGTGATGTTCTATATTGACGATAGGCTTGTTTATGACTTTTTGGCGGCGATAGATTTTGACGAGCCGGACTATGAATTTCCTCTGAACGTTGAGCGGTTTATGGGCAAAAAAATCCGTGCGGAGTGCGACAGGGATATTGACATAAACTTCCGCCAAAGCGGCAGCGCAGATACCGATCACAGCGGGAAATACCGTCCTTACGCACACTTTACCGCAAAACGGGGCTGGCTCAACGACCCCAACGGTCTGGTGTACTTTAACGGCAGGTACCTTATGTTTTATCAGCACAACCCCGTGGCGGTCACCTGGGAAAATATGCACTGGGGCTATGCCGAAAGCGACGACCTTATTCACTGGCGTGAACGGGACATTGCCCTTTTCCCCGATGAAAACGGCACGATGTTTTCCGGGTCTGCTGTTGTTGACAGGCGGAATGTTACGGGGCTTAAAGAGAATGAAAACGATGTGCTCCTGCTGTTCTACACCTGTGCGGGAAGTACCTCGGAAACCGCTAAAGGCAAGCCGTTTACGCAAAATCTCGCCTACAGCACCGATGGCGGCAATACCTTTGTAAAGCGGGAAAAGCCGCTTATAGAGCAGATATACGACGGCAACCGAGACCCGAAGGTGATTTATTTTGAACCGAAGGATATTTATATAATGGCATTGTTTTTGGAGGAACACGAGTTTGCGCTGTTCAAATCGAAAAATCTTCTCGACTGGGAGGAATTTCAGCGGATAACTCTTGCAGAGGACGCCGAATGTCCCGACTTTTACCCCCTTGCCGCCGATGGGGACGAAAATAATATCAAGTGGGTATTTTCCGCCGCTTCTGACAGATACCTTATCGGCGGGTTTGACGGAGAGAGATTCACTCCCGAAAGCGAAGAAATGCGCCCCAATTATGGAAATAATTCCTATGCGGCGCAGTCCTGGTCGGACGTTCCCGACGGCAGGAGGATACGCACGGCTTTCGCCGCGGTCGTGATTCCGGGAATGCCTTTCGGCAGCGTGATGAACGTCCCCCAAAATATGTCCCTGAAAAAAATAAACGGCGAGCTGCGGCTCTGCGCCGAGCCTGTGGAGGAAATAAAAAGGCTGTACAAAAAAACGGAGGTATTTGAAAATATCCTCATTGAAAAGGATAAGCCGTTCAGCCATAAGACAGAGGGAAAATGCTATGATATTATGTTGGATTTTGCGAAATGTTCCTCATATACTTTCTCCCTTTTCGGCTTGGATATAGAGTACAGCAGGGAAAAGGGTATGCTCAAATGCCTTGACAGGGAAGCTCCCGTAATCGGCGGCAGTATGAGGATAATCATAGATACGGTATATGCGGAAATTTTCGCCGAGAGCGGCAGCGTGTTTATGGGTATGACCTACATTCGGGACGGCAGCCTGAACAGGTTTGAAATACGCTCCGAGAACGCTGTTATCGGTAAAATCAGTGCGGCGGAATTGGGCAGGTTTTGGGAATAACATGTGACAGATAAAATTTTAAGTATTACCCGATCCCGCAAAGCTCAAACGCACTGAATACAGTATAAGACAGAATTATTTCAGACTTCTTGGGACATTTTATGAGTTTATCTCATTTCAACGATCGGGTGAAAATCCAAATTGCTTGAAATGAGGTGTCTTTCAACGCATTCACACTGTGTTTTCAATGTTTGCAGATTATGAAGTCTGCGGAATCGGGAAACAAACAGACGCAATGAGGCAAGATGTATTTCATCTTGCCTTATGCTATCGGGAATGCTCAAAAAAGTATCAAACATTCGGTTCATTTTAATATACCGGGAAATTTCAAAATTATCTTGAAAATATTATTAAAAAATAGTTAAATATGAAAAAACCCTATTCACATACAAAGAAAAATGTGCTATAATTAAAGTGAAATGTTTTGACATTTTATCGGTGCATTTCAGAGGCAGGAAGCAAGAGCCGGGAATGCGTCTTTGAAATTGGGAAATTGTTTCCGTCCGCTTTTTAATGGGCATATTCACAAACCTTTATGACGGGCGGTATTTTAAAAATTCAAAAATATAAAAGATAGAACAAACGCAACATTTAACAAGGCGTGGGAGCATGATAGTATGGATAAGTTTACAGCGGCGAAGAATAAGGCTTTAAACAAATACTTTGAACGAATGAACGATATGCAGCGGCAGGCTGTGTTTGCTGTTACGGGTCCTGTGCTTGTCTTAGCGGGGGCGGGCAGCGGCAAGACTACCGTGCTGGTGCACAGGATAGCCAATATGATACTTTTCGGCAGTGCCAGCGAAAGCAAGAAGGGCTATGCGGGCGTTACCGACGAGGATATTGATTTTCTGAAAAAATACGGCGGGGATAAGTCCCCCGAAACGCTTCAAAGGCTACGGGAGATAATCGCCGAAAATCCCGTGAATCCTTGGAATATCTTAGCCATAACCTTTACCAACAAGGCGGCAAAGGAGCTGCGGGAACGCCTTGCGGCTATGCTGGGGGAAGACGGGGAAAAGATAAACGCTTCCACATTCCATGCGGCGT
>JAMOZU010000010.1:0-15454 GCA_023667745.1 Ruminococcus sp. | reverse complement strand
GGATACTGCGGCGGGAGGCCGATAAACTGGGCTATGACCGCTCCTTCGTCATCTACGACAGCGACGACAGTCAGCGGCTCATCAAAACCGCCATGGACGCTCTCGACATTTCCGAAAAGGCGTTCCCGCCCCGTTCGGTGGCGGTGGCTATATCCTCTGCCAAGGATAAGCTCATAACTCCCGCCATGTTTGAGGCGGCGGCTCAGAGCGAGGCGGATTACAGGAAGATAAAGCATGCAGCCATTTACAAGGTCTATCAGGAGCGTTTAAAGGCTGCCAATGCGGTGGACTTTGACGATATTATAATGCTGACGGTTCGGCTTTTCGAGGAAAACCCCGATGTACTGGAGCATTATCAGAATCTGTACAAATATATCATGGTGGACGAATATCAGGACACCAACACTGCCCAGTACAGACTTATCTCCCTTCTTGCAAAAAAGTACGGCAACCTTTGCGTTGTTGGGGACGATGACCAGTCCATCTACAAATTCAGGGGAGCTACCATTGAAAATATCCTGTCCTTTGAGGAGCAGTTCAAAGGGTGCAGGACGATATATCTTACCCAGAATTACCGCTCAACGCAGAATATCCTTTCCGCCGCCAACGGCGTTATCGCCAACAATGCCGCAAGAAAGGAAAAGAAACTCTGGACGGACAAGGGCGGCGGCGAGCTTGTGACCCTCTACAAGTCCGCTGACGAGCAGCATGAATCCGGGTTTGTGGCGGAGAGAATAAAGGCGGGAGTGGACGAAGGCAGGAAATACAGCGACTATGCGGTGCTGTATCGGCTCAATGCCCAGTCCAACTCCATTGAAAAGGCCCTGTCCCTCAAAAGCATTCCCTACAGAGTGGTAGGGGGACTGCGTTTCTACGACCGCAAGGAGATAAAGGACGCTTTAGCGTATCTGTCGGTCATCAGCAATCCGGAAGATATGCTCCGTTTCAGGCGAGTGGTAAACGAGCCTAAGCGTGGCATAGGCGAAAGCACCGTTTCCATGATAGAGCAGATCTCCATTGATATGAGTCTGCCGCCTGTAGAGGTAATGAAAAGGGCGGAGACGTTGGCTCCTCTTGCAAAAAAAGCGTCCTCGCTGATGAAAACAGCCGACCTGTTTATGAATCTGGCAGAGGCCGCCAAGGATAAGCCTCTTGACGAGCTTTTTACCTACGTTATCGAAAAATCCGGCTACCTTGCTTCCCTTAAAAATCAAGGGGAAGAGGGGATTACGAGGATAGAAAATTTAGGAGAACTTAAAAGCAACATTGCCGCTTATATGCAGAGCAAGTCCGAAAGCGGCGAAGAGGCAACGCTGGCGGGATTTCTGGAGGAAATTTCCCTGTACACCGACGTTGACAAGCTGTCCGCCGAGGAGGATGCAGTAAACCTTATGACGGTACATTCCGCAAAGGGACTGGAGTTCCCGGTGGTGTTCATAGTGGGCATGGAGGACGGCATATTCCCCGGACTTCGCAGCATGGACAATTCGGAAAGCCTGGAAGAGGAACGGCGGCTTGCCTATGTTGGCTTTACACGGGCAAAGGAAAAGCTGTACATTACCCATGCCCAGCACCGTATGCTGTTCGGCTCGACACAGCGGAATTTCCTGTCAAAGTTCGCCAAGGAGATAGACAAGGAACTTATCGAGCGGATAGACGACACAGTTACCGCCGTTCGCAAGGCAGACCCGGACGACCTTGCTCCCGCTCACAGTTATACCATACAGGCAGAGCTTGCAAAAAAGCGGCTTGAATCGGGGCATAAGCCCTCTCCCTTCGACTACAAAGCGGGGGACAGAGTACGGCACAACAAATTCGGCGAGGGGACTATCCTGTCGACTACTCCCATGGGCGGAGATTTCATGCTTGAAATAGCCTTTGAAAGCATAGGCACTAAAAGGATAATGGCGAATTTCGCCAAACTTACAAAGGAATAGAACAGGCACTTTACGGAAAAATGAAGGCAAGAGGCAAGAAAATTTCTTGCCTCTTGCTTTTTGCCTCTATTCAGCGCAGATCCTCTCAAACTCCAGATCTCCCCCGAAAATATCCAGCGCACTGCCGACGGTGAAGTCCACATGCCCTTTCCCAAGCTCACGAAGGCGTTCAATATCCTCAAGGCTGCCTATGCCACCCGCATAGACCGTTTGTATATCGGGAATGTCTCCCAGTATCTTCACAACGCCGTCTTCTATCCCCCCTCGCTTGCCCTCGGCGTCGGCGGCGTGGATAAGGAACTCATCGCAGTATTCCGACAGCTTGCGGATATTTTCGGCGGTCACGGGAACGTCAGTCATTTTCTGCCAGCGGTCGGTGACAATGTAATACTCATTCCCCCGCCTGCGGCAGGACAGATCGAGTACCAGACGTTCCCGCCCGGTGATATGGGAAATTTCCTTTAAACGGTCAAAATCTATCCTGCCCCCGCAGAAAACATAGGACGTTACTATCACGTGGGACGCTCCTTTGTCAAGATATTCCGCCGCATTTTCCGCCGTTACCCCGCCGCCTATCTGCATTCCCCCCGGAAACGCCGCCAGTGCGCCGAACGCCTGCCGCCTGTCCGCCTCGTAATGCTCCGAGCCTGCGGGGTTGAGGATTATGATATGTCCGCCTTTAAGCCCCCGTTCCTTGTACATTTTTGCGTAATGCTCTGCTTTAAGTTCGGAGACGAAATTTTCCGCCGCTCCGCCGTCGTCTTTAAGGCTGCCGCCCACTATCTGCTTTACTGATCCGTTGTGGATATCTATGCAAGGTCTGAATTTCATTTTGCGTTACGCTCCTTACTTCGGCTCGTTGGTGAATTTGGGCTTTTTGCGTATACAGAAAGCAAGATAGCCGTTGGCGGTCTGCCAAAGGTATGTGTGATCCGGGTAAACGTTGTCGAAGGCGGCGTAAAATTCGGTGTTTTTAAGAGTTCTCCCGCTGACCTCCGTAAGCGGCTCGGACACGAACGCCCGTATTACCGTGGAATTTACCGAATGGAACACCTCATGCGCCATAGGTCCCATTATCTCGTCAAGGGCAAGCACCTGTTCGTTCATCAGTTTTGAGGCACTCCCCGCAATGACCGATTCTTCCATTGCCGTGGTGACCGAATATACCGCACCGGAGGGGGTCTCAAACTCGTCGTTGTAGCAATAGAGCCTGTTAAGCTCATGCCCGGAATATTTTCTGCTTACAAGGGTGGGGGTCATCTGCAAAAGCCCCTCGATGACCGTCCGCATTATTTCTTCGAGAACAGCCTCGCTGCCGTCTTCCCTGTCGTGCTTGCGCCATTTGCTTTGTACCTTGCCCGTTATCGCCTGATCCTCCATAAGCACATGCGCCACAAGCCACCCTGCGCATGCTCCCGCAAAATGCTCCACCGAGCTTTGAGAATAGTCGTTGACTATCATCTCCGCTTCAAGTGCAGGTACTACCACGTCCCTCATATTGTCGTGTATCTGCTTATGCACCTTATATCCCGGATAGTTCACCGAAAGCTGATACGCCTCTTCCTCCGCAAAGTGCTTTACCGTGTAGTCTTTGAGGTATTTCACAGCTTCTATGCAGGTAAGCTTGTTCCTTGAAAAATCGCCGCTTACAAGGTTTCGCAGGATTCGGCTCACAATTGTGAAAAGCTGCTTGTGGGCGTTGTCTATTACTTTTACGCCTATGGAATAATCATCGCTCCATTCAAAATATGTATTTTCGATATTCATTTTACCCGACGCTCCTGACTTTTTATAAGGAAATTTTAAGGACGCATTGAATTAAGCCCTTATGTCAGCTTAAACCGATACTTCCGTATTTTAATTATACTATGTCAGCCGCAAAATGTCAAGTTCTTTGGAAAATTTTCGGAGAATGTACATACAAGCGATGAGGGAGAGGACAATTTCCCCGTCAAAAAGCCGGACGGGAACCTCCTCCGTTCCCGCCCGGCTTTATCCTCCGTTACGCTTTTGGGCATATCATTTTCGTAAAAATAAGCCCGTCCGCCATGGTCTCCATTTCCTGCGGCTCAAAGCCCATGGACTTGTAAAATTCATACCCCGGAGGTGCGGCGTTTACGGATATGCTGCGGCGGGGAAAGTCGGACATTATACGTTTCACCAGTTCCCGTCCTGCGCCTTTCCGCTGATATTCTCCCTTTACGAACAGAAGGCTAAGGTGCGATTCCCGCCTGTTCCGCAGTTTCGTCACTGCCGCCATGCCCGCAAGCACTCCGTCAATTTCGCATATGTAGACCGCTCCGCTGCCTGTCAGCAGGGCGGTTTTCAGTTTGCGGCTGTGAAGAAATCTTATGAATGTTTCCCCGGCATAGGGCGGGAAAAGGGGAGCGTCAAACTCGGTGAAGACCTCCTCCGCGAGGCGCAGAGCCTTTTTCACCCGCCTGTCCAAGGGGAAAAGCCTTGTTACTTTAATCATCGCTCGGAAATTACTTTATAGGGGCGGTGTTTTGCCACGCTCTTGTAGGCGGGGCGGATTATCTTGCCTGCGTTTGTCAGTTCCTCTATGCGGTGAGCCGACCAGCCGGAAATTCTCGCAATGGCGAACAGGGGCGTGTACAGCTCCATGGGAAGCTCCAACATGCTGTAAACAAATCCGCTGTAGAAGTCAACATTTGCGGAAACGCCCTTGTAGATATGCCGCTGTTTTGCTATCACCTGCGGGGCGAGCCGCTCCACTATGTGGTAAAGCTCCAGTTCCTTTTCCATACCTTTTTCTGCGGCAAGGCGGTCAACGAAACTGCGGAAAATATTGGCTCTCGGGTCGGACAGGGAATATACCGCATGACCCATGCCGTAGATAAGCCCGGAGCGGTCGAAAGCCTCTTTGTTGATGAGCTTGGTAAGATATGCGCCTATTTCCTCTTCGTCTGCCCAGTCACCGACGTTTTCTTTAATGTCCTCGAACATGGCTGTCACTTTTACGTTTGCTCCGCCGTGTTTGGGGCCTTTAAGGGAGCAGAGTGCTGCGGAAATTGCCGAGTAGGTGTCCGTGCCGGAGGAGGTAACAACATGAGTTGTAAAGGTGGAGTTGTTTCCTCCGCCGTGTTCGGCATGAAGCACAAGGGCGATGTCAAGCACTTTTGCCTCTAAGTCGGTGAACTTATTGTCCGAACGGAGAAGATGAAGAATGTTTTGGGCGGTGGAATATTCCGGCACAGGCTGATGTATAATAAAACTCTCCCCGTCGAGGTAATAGTTTTTCGCCTGATAGCCGTAGACCGCCAGAAGGGGGATGAGGGAAATAAGCTCCAGCGACTGCCGCAGGACGTTGGGAACGGAAGTGTCGTTGGGGTAATCGTCGTATGAAAAAAGCGTAAGCACGCCTCTTGAAATGCTGTTCATAATATCGGGGCTGGGGGATTTCATCATAATGTCTCTTACAAAGGTGGTGGGCAGCCGCCTGAAATCCGCTAAGAGAGCCGTAAAATCGTCAAGCTGCTGTTTTGTGGGCAGTTCTCCGAAAAGCAGGAGATAGGTAGCCTCTTCAAAGCCGAAGAAATTATCCTTGGCAAAGCCCGCCACAATGTCGTTGATGTTGTAGCCTCTGTAATACAGCCTGCCGTCGCAGGGGATCATTTCGTTATCTTCCACTATATAGGAGACTATCTCGGAAATTTCCGTAAGTCCCGCCAGTACGCCCTTGCCGTTGATGTCACGCAGACCCCGCTTTACCTCGTATTTGCTGTAAAGCTCCGGGTCGATTGCGCCGTTTACCCTGCAAAGCTCCGCCAACTGCTCTATCTGAGGAGTCACCTTGGAAAAACTGTAATCATATGCCATATTATCGTCCTTTCTTTCGTTTATGCGAAACTGTCGAACTATGCGTTCCGCCGCAGACGGGGAAAATCCGGGAATCCGGAAACGCCAAGTATCGGTGTTTCGGTGTCTGTTATTATTATAGCATATTTTGGCAACATTAGCAAGCGGTAATAAGTCAAATAATAAAATTTCATCATTTTAACACAAAATCAAAGGGGAAAATGTGTATCGGTTGTTTAATAAATACAGTGGAAATGTTACAAAAGGGGTAGTCGTGAATCAATACTTTGGTAGTTTATGAATCGGTATTCTCACGTTTTCTCTTCGATCACCGCCAGTGCCTGCCTTATTCCGTCCGCCGCCGCAGACATTATCCCGCCCGCATAGCCCGCTCCCTCGCCGCAGGGGTAAAGCCCTTTAAGGCTTACGCTGTTCATATCCGTTCTCCTCGGTATACGCACGGGGGAGGAAGTGCGGGTCTCCGGGGCGGTCAGTACCGCTGACGGGTCGCCGAAGGCTTCCATGCGGCGGGCGAATACACGCAGCCCTTCCCGCATTTTTTCGGTGACAAAAGAGGGGAAAATGCCGTCAAGGTCACAGGGGACAACCCCTCTTGCATAAGTGGGAGTAACGCAGGTGTTTTTCAGGGAAACACGCTTTTCAAGGAACGCCCCCACGGTACAGCCCGGAGCGGAATAGTCCCCGCCCGCCGCTTCAAAGGCTCGCCGTTCTATACCGGCGGCAAAGTCAACGCCGTCAAGGGGGCGTTTACCGAAATCCTCCGGGGAGACAGCCGCCACCACAGCGGCGTTGGCGTTCACGCCGTCTCTGGCGTAATAACTCATGCCGTTGGTGACCACCGTCCCCGCCTCGCTCTGGGAGGGTACGACCGTCCCGCCCGGACACATGCAGAAAGTATATACCCCCCTGCCCCCGCCGGTGTAACTAAGCCGATATTCCCCCACGGGCAGGGAAGAGCCGGAATTTTCAGCGAATTTGCCGTAAAGGCTGCGGTCAATGTCCCGCTGCAAATGCTCTATCCTCGCCCCTACCGCAAAGGGCTTCGCTTCGAGGGTCACGCCTTTGTCAAGGAGCATGCGGAATGTGTCTCTTGCGCTGTGTCCCACCGCTAAGATAAGGCAGTCGCAGGGAAATTCACAGCCGTTTACAACAACGCCGGAAAGCATGCCGTTTTTTACGATAATGTCCTCAACTTTAGAGTTGAAGCGGACCTCTCCCCCAAGCCCGATGATCCGTTCACGGAGGCGGCGGACTACGGTACGCAGTTTATCAGTGCCGATATGGGGGCGGGCGGAAAAAAGTATCTCTTCCGGCGCGCCAAGTTCAACGAGAGTCTGGGAAACATAGCGGCAAAGTGGGTCTTTTATGCGGGTGGTAAGCTTGCCGTCGGAAAAAGTTCCCGCTCCCCCCTCGCCGAACTGGACGTTTGACAGGGGAGAAAATTCTCCGCCCTTGTGAAAACGCTCCACCGCCGCTGTTCTCTCGTCAATGCAGCCGCCCCGCTCGAAAACTATCGGTTTTGCTCCCGCCTGCGCCAGAATGAGAGCGGCGAACATTCCCGCAGGTCCGAACCCCGCCACAGCGGTTTTCCCCGCGAGCTTTTCGGGAGCGGGAGGTATAACAAGCCGGGAGGCGTTGTCGAGGGTGATAAAATCCCTGCCGGAAAGCCGCTGTTCCGCCTTTTCACTTACAAGCTCCGCACGTACGGAAGCGTTTATGTGAATATTCTCCCGCCGCCTTGCGTCAAGGGACAATTTATGAACGCCCGCCTTTTTCACATCGGACATTTTCAGTCCCGCTTTTTTTACCGCCCTTTCCGTCAGCTCTTCTTGGGACGTACCGGGAGGGGCGGTGATGTTTCTTATTATTATCGCCATTTTTTCAGAGCCTTTCCGTATAAGGAATTACCGATTTAAGGTTTTTCTCCCGCCCTCGGCGGGAGAAAAACCGCCTAACAAAAGGATTTTTAGAGTTTGCGGATAATAAAAATACGATTTAATCGGCATTGCCTTAATTTTATGCTTTGCTATAGTTTAGCATATTTTGGGAAAAATTTCAATAGGCAGGGAAAAATTTTTTTATTTTTTCCCCTCCCCGCTGTCGTGCGGGGGAAAACGGGTTTATATAACAGCCGAAAAATGTCAGAATTAACATATTGTTAAAAAAAAAAAAAAAAAAAATTTAACAAATATCTGATATAATTTAATATATTGTTTTGGAAATTTTGTAAAAAAATTTTTTTCAATGACACTTTCTGTCTACCCTTTGTGATAGAATGGTTAAAGAAGGGGGAAAATTAAGGGACTGCCGATTAAGGCGTTTTCGGTTTATCCGGCATTCCCTTGAAAAAAATTTATCGAAAAGGAGAGTTTCAATGAAAAGAAAATTGACTTATGCGGCAGCTGTGCTGCTGCTGACGGCGGGTCTGGGAGGGTGCAGCCTATTTGACAAAGAGCCGCCGGTAATATCGGGGGTTGACCTTACCTACACCGAGCGGTGCGGCTCGGACGGCAAAGTCGACACGTCAAAGTTCAAGTCGGGGGTCACCGCATATGACGAGGTTGACGGAGAAGTTCCGGTGAATATGTCCTTTGACAGGGAAGTGGACGGAATGGGGAAATACACCATCACCTACACCGCCACCGACCAAAAGGGGAACACCGCCACGGTAACAGCTCCGCTGGTTGTAAACGTGCCAAGCGAGCCGATACTGGGCAATTGGGAGTCGGGGTCGTTCAGCGACGGCGACCGCATAACTGCGGAGTTCAGCGACACCGGTATCTGCTACATGAATATGGGTGGAAATCCCGGAATTTATTTTTGGGAGCTTAACGAAAAGTCCGGAGGCAAAAGAATGTATTTCGCTTCGGACGCTTCCTATTCCATAGGATTTATCGCAATAATCGACGACAGCAACGTAAACAAAATGTCCCTTACATTTGTGATAGACGATGATGTTTTTGAAGATGTCATTCTTACTTACAAAGGCTAAGTAAAGCGGGCAAAAGCCGATTTTTGAAATTTGTATATGCCGTAAACCTTTATGTCAGGCGGGATTTTCCCCGTCTGCGGCGGGGAAAACACCTTAGATCGGCGATCGACCGAACCGAAAGGAGAAATATCATGAACATGAAAAAATTACTGTGCGTTCTTGTTCTCTGCATGTCTGCCGTGACACTGGCGGGCTGCCAGAAAACGGGGGAGTGCGAAAGCTGCGGGAAAAAAGCCCCGCTGTACAGGGTTTGGCTGAATATGGACGGCAGTCACACGGAGGAAATCGACTGCGAGGACTGCGCCAATGAAATGATGAGTTTCCTGCGGGAGCTTAACGAGCTTGCGGGGGCTGACAGCAACAAAGAGGGCGAAGGCTTCGGCATGGAGAAGTTGACCGGGTGAAAATGAAAGGAGAGGTTTTTTATGTATTGCAGAAACTGCGGAAAAGAAATCCATGATGAAGCGGTGGTATGCGTTCACTGCGGCGTGGCTACGGGAAAGAGCATGAACACCGTGACCGACGAACCCGCTTCGGGTGGGCTTATAGCCCTGTCGGTGCTTGTCCCGATAGCGGGGCTTATACTGGGGCTTGTGTATCAGTCAACGGGAAAGCCAACGGCGGGGAAAACCTGCGTTAAAGTATCGGTGATAACCATGGCGGTATGCGCTGTGCTGTATGCCGTACTGTACGGCATTGTTCTTGCACTTTAAAAAAGGAGGTTTTGAAAAATGTTTTGTCAGAAATGCGGGGCTAAGGTGGAGGAAGGCAAGGCGGTATGCCCCAATTGCGGCTGCGCCGTAAACGGAAAGCCTGCCGGGGGACAAGGCGGGGGAAAGAAAGGGAACTCAACTGCCAGATCGGCGGCGGCAGTCAGTGCGCTTTTTCTGCTGATAGCCGTTATAACCGGGCTGGGATATGCTGTCGAGAACAATAGGGCGCAGGCTGCTTATGACGCTGCCAATTCCGCTTATAACTCGTCAAAATCGGAGCTTGATATGTCCGAAAAATATGTGAGGCGTTTTGATCTTGACAATGCGCTCAAGTATTCGGACAGGGCGGTAGGCAGTGCAGAAAAAGCCGTAAGGTATAAGGGTGAGGCATACGAGCATGAGCAGAATGCCAATACCTGCAAGTATGCCTGCATAGTTTCGGTTATTCTTATGGTTATAGCTTTGCTGGTAAAGAATAATGAGGATAAGAAGGCGGCAGTGCCGAGCGGTTACACAAGTTCTTCAAATGCGGGTATGCTTTCGAGAGCCGCAGGGGAGCAAGCCCCGGTCATAAAATCCGCAGGCGGAAAATGGATATGCCCCGACTGCGGCGAGAGCAATCCCACGTCAACAAGAGTATGCAGGGGCTGCGGGAAAGATAAGTAAATGAGAAAGGCGGTTTTTATAATGAAAATCAGAAGTTTAGTAAAGGCGGCGTTGATGACATTTTTTGCGGCTGTGATGATGACCGGGTGTTCTCCGAAACAGGTTGAAGAAACGGTGGATATATATTACGGCGAAAGCTACACCATCGAAAACGAAGACCTTGCAAAATACGAAAACATTGTATGGTCCAGCGACAATGAGGAGGTAGCCGCTCCGGAAAACAATGTTGTAACGGGCAAAAATCCCGGCACGGCGGTCATTACCGGAGTGAGCAACGACAAAACTGTGGCGTTGTACACGGTCAATGTAAAACTGGTGGATATTACCGGGATAGTCCTTTCTACCAATAATCTCACACTGAAAGTTGACGAGGGCTTTCAGTTAAGCTACTCCCTTTTCCCGGATAATGCCACAGATTACGGCATTACATGGAAGTCCGCCGACGAGACCGTGGCGGGGATAAACGACGAGGGATATATCCTTGCATTAAAGGCGGGGCAGACTACCATAAGTGCATCAAACCCCAGCGGCATAATGGCGACCTGTTCGGTGACGGTGGAGGAAAAAGCGGCTTATGAGCGGCTCAGGACTTATGAAAAGGAATTTGTCGATCTGTTTTTAAAGTATGTTGACGATTTTAAAAATCCGAGTTCACTTTCCGTTACAAAAATATACAGAATGGTTGGCGATGACGGCGATGTGACATGGGTAATAGATGTCAACGGAACAAACAGTTATGGTGGATATGTTACATCATCTTATTTTCTCGATAATGAATACGGTTTTATGGAAAACAGCACAGGAGTCAACTTATCAAATCCGGATTATGACCTTGACCTTATTAATCAGGCAATACAGGAAAAAGTTCCGTAAAAGGCGATAACGGTAACTAAAAAATAAAGGAGAATGATAACCAATGACACGAGAGGAAATTATGAACGCCGTAAGACCCGCTATATGCGGCAAGCTCAAAAGCCCCGCTTCCGCACAGTTCCCGGAGGAGCTGCTGACTATCACCGGTGACGATGCGAGCGGTGCTGTTATTTAATTCCTCTACGGTTTATTTCCGGGATTTTAAAGACAGCGTGATACCGAATATGGGCTGCGGTATGTTCACTCACACCGCAGCCTGTTTTATGTTATAAGTATACATTACTTCCCTAAGCACTTTCCCGCCTATGCAGTCGTTCATATATTCATCCGTGCAGATGAAACCGTTCTTTTCGTAAAATTTCCTTGCGGGCTTGTTATCTTCAAGGACCCACAAAAGCAGCTTTGTAAACCTAAGACCGCTCAATTCGCCAACACAGCTTTTTAGCAGCAGGCTTCCGTAACCTTTGCCCATAAATTCGGGCAGAAGATAAATTGAAACTATCTCTCCGAAATCGGCATATTTTTTTCACCTTGAGCCGCAGAAACTTGCAGTGCCGGCGGCAGACCCGTTTACGAGCAGGACAAGGCTGCGCATACCCTCTTTGTTTACGCTGCCTGCCCACCGCCCTTTTGGAATACCGTCGAGAAAATCCTGGGGGATAATTCCCTTGTAAGCGTATTTCCGGCTGCGCTCATAGATATTGCTTATTTCCAACGGGTCGTCGTTTTTGTTTATATACCTTATTTCCATTTTGCACCATCCGGACAGTTTATTTTTTCCTGTATTATAATTTGTTAATTATTTGTAAATTATGCTTTTTAGGGTTGATTTTTATTAGCAGGTTTGCTTTTTGCAGCGGCTGAATCCCATAATTCAATGAGGGATTTGTATTATTTTATCAAAAGTCAGCAAAAACAGCCAAAATTTAAGGTATGTACTTAAACACCCACTTAGTCATTTCGTAAAAAACAGGCAAAAGAGCCTTGCCCTTTTCCGTCAGCGAATATTCAACGTGGGGCGGAATTTCGTTGAACTGTGCGCGGGAAATTAAACCGTCCTGCTCAAGCTCCCGCAGGGACGCCGTCAGCATAGTATTTGTGATACCGCCGATATTCTTTTTCAGCTCCCCGAAACGTATGGGGTATTTTATGCACAATTCGTAAATTATTTGCAGTTTCCATTTTCCCTGCAGCATAAGAAACAGCGGGGTGACGGGGCAGTTTCACGAATTTGTGAGAATGTCTTTGACGACATTTTCCAAATATTCCTCATAGGTCATATTGTAATTCATTGCAAAAATCCTTTCTTAGAACTTGTTCTTGGTACGGTACCCCGTACTAAGTAAGCGCAATCTGCGTACTTGACATTTTTTATAAATATAGTATAATATTTATACAGGCAATTGTCAAGAGGAGGAAAAAATATATGCAAAAATTTCCCGAAAACAAGCGGGAATTTACCGTCTGCGGAAAATCGGTGACGGTCTACCCCGCCTTGAAAGAAAACTGCCCCGTCGTCTATCTGAACATCTTTTCGGACGTGAGCGACGCGGTGTATAAACTGCTGTACGAAAGCGGCTGTAACGATTTTACGCTTGTGACCGTGGGCAATCTGGAGTGGGACTGCGATATGTCCCCTTGGGCAATTCCACCCGTGGCAAAGGGCGACACTCCCTGTTCGGGCGGGGCGGACGAATATCTAAAACTGCTTGAAACCGAAATTATTCCCAAAGCCGAGGAAAACTTGAAAAACGTTTCCCGGCGGGGCATTGCGGGGTATTCTCTTGCGGGACTTTTTGCAGTGTACGCCCTTTACAAAACGGGTATTTTTGCCCGGGCGGCGAGTATGTCGGGGTCGCTTTGGTTTCCGAAATTTAGGGAATTTGTTTTTGAAAATAAATTGAAAAAAATTCCCGAAAAAATATATTTTTCCCTTGGCGATAAGGAGTGCAAAACGAAAAATCCCTACTTCAAAACCGTTCAGAAAAATACCGAAGCAATTGAGGAATTTTACCGCAGACAGGGCGTTGAAACCGTGTTCATACTTAATTCGGGCGGACACGTTGATAACGTCACCGAAAGGACGGCGGCGGGCATACGGTGGATTCTGGAGAAATAAAAGGAGGTAAAATATGGACACGATTTACTCACTTTTTGCGGAAATTGCCGGAAAATATCCCGGCAAACCTGCGATTATCGAAAACGACAGGACGGTTACTTTTAAGGAGCTTTCCAAACTTGTAGACTTGACAGCGGGGAGCTTTCCCGACGATGTTAAAAGCGTGGGAATTGTTATGAGCCACCGCGCGGAAATGATTGCAGCGATACTGGCGGTGCTGAAATGCGGGGCGCGGTATATTCCCGCCGAGCCGAATTTCCCAACGGGCAGAATACATTATATGATGAGCGAGGCGGAGGTGGATTTTATTCTTACCGAGCAGTCTTTTGCCGACAAGCTGAACGGCTTTGAGGTACGGCTGGCGGACTGCGGCATTTGCGGACTTGATGCGCCCGCCGCTCAAACGTCCGACAAAAGCAGACCAGAGCAGCCCGCCTATGTGCTGTACACTTCGGGTACAACGGGACGTCCGAAAGGCGTTTGCGTGACCAACGGCAACGTCTGCCACTACGTCAGAGCTTTTGCAAACGAGTTTAAGCCTGCGGTTGGGGACGTAATGCTGCAATATTCCGTATGCTCCTTTGACATTTTCGTGGAGGAGGTTTTCGCAAGCCTTTTGAACGGCGCGGCGCTTGCAATACCCTCCTCGGAGGACAAGGAAAATATCAAAGCTCTTATGAAATTCGCCGAACGGCACAATGTTACAATGCTCAGCGGTTTCCCTTATCTTTTGGCGGAAATGAACAAGCTGCCCGAAATTCCCAAAAGTCTGCGGATTTTGATAAGCGGAGGGGACGTACTTAGGGGAGCTTATGTTGACCGCCTGCTTGACTGTGCCGAAGTTTACAACACATACGGTCCCTCGGAAACTACCGTGTGCGCGTCGTACTATAAATGCAATGACGGAAACGTTTTGAGGGACGGTACATACCCTATCGGCAAGGCAATAAAGGGCGTAAAAATTTCAATTGTTGACGAAAACGGAAACAGCGTTGCAGAGGGCGAAACGGGTGAAATCCGAATATCGGGGGACGGCGTTTCTCTCGGCTATATCGGCGAACACGACGAGGAAAACAAGGCGTTTGAGCGTACCGCAGAGGGAAAAACGGTCTATCACAGCGGCGATTTGGGGTATTTTCTTCCCGATGGAAATATCGCTTTTCTTCACCGCAAGGACGCACAGATTATGATATACGGCAAGCGGGTCGAGGTTGCGGAAGTGGAGTCGCGGCTCTACAAATGCAGTGGCGTTGAACAGGCGGTGGTTCGGGCGTTTACGGACGAGGACGGACTTTCCTATATGATTGCGTACGTTGTGCCGTCGGACGAAAATTTGAAAGTTTCGGAAGTGCGGAAAGAATTATCGGAACATCTTGCCGAATTTATGATACCCGAATTTATTGTGAAAATGGGGCAAATTCCCCTTAACAGCAACGGCAAGCCCGACACGGCAAGGCTGCCCGTGGTTATGAAAGCGGGTGCGCTATGAATATTGAAATCCGCAAAGCAAGCATTGACGACATTGACCTGCTTGTTGAATGGCGTATTCGGGTGCTGCGGGAGGTTTTTGAAATTCCCGAAAATCAGCCGACGGAGGAGTTTGAGTACGCGAACAGGCTGTACTATCAATCGGAACTTGAAACGGGCGGACATATCGCCTGTTTCGCTTATTCGGGGGACGAAATTATCGGCTGCGGCGGAGTGTGTCTGCACCGAGAAATGCCCTCCCCCGACAACCTCTCGGGGAAGTGCGCATATTTGATGAATATTTACACCGCACCGAAATTCCGCAGCTTTGGCGCGGGAGAAAAGGTGGTTCGCTGGCTTATCGGACAGGCTCGCTCGAAAGGTATAACGAAGATATATCTGGAGACTTCCGACATTGGGAGACGGCTGTATGAAAAGGTGGGATTTGAGGATATGGGGTATATGATGATACTGAAAAATAAAATTTAATTAACATTGATTATCGGTATTTCACGCAGTATTATTTCGCTTGTATTCCCAAATACACCTTATAAGCAGTATAACAGAACTTATAATCAGCATTGAACCGATAAAATAACCGAACCCTGAATTTATCATCGCTGTGGTTTCGTCGGATATTCCCGCGCAGGACATTACCATTCGCTGCAAAAGAACCATATTTATAAGCGAACCCGATACGCAGATAACTTTATAGGCGTAAAATTCAATATCCCTGTTTTTTCAGCGGATCCATCTCCATAATTCTAATGGGGATTAGTATGAGGAAGTTTGTATGCCGTCCGCTTTTTTTCTTTTGCTTTAACGGTTTCTTTTACTTCCCTGTACT
>JAMOZU010000109.1 GCA_023667745.1 Ruminococcus sp. | reverse complement strand
TATGTTCTGCGTGCGGCTGGTCATAGACAACTCCTTTGAAATATCCTCAAAAGAGAGGATAAAGCAGTTCGGGCTTTTAAAGGCGGCGGGAGCTTCAAAAAAACAAGTGGCGGCTCTGGTGCTGTGGGAGGCGGTATACCTTGCCGTACCGGGAGTGATAATGGGGCTGCTGCTGGGGGCGGCATGCGCTTACGGCGTGTTCGTAGCGGTGTCGGGAATGTCGGCGGGGAGCGGTTTTACTATGTCGGAGATACTGGTTTACGAGGTACGCCCGTATGTCTATGTCACGTCGGCTGTCATAGGGATAGTATGGGTGTGCGTTTCGGCGGTGGCTACGGGGCTGCGCTCCATTAACGCCACTCCCGTGGAAGCCATTAGAATGACGGGGAAAAAGGAGAAGATAACAGTTCCCCGCCGTCCGTCGAAAATAGGGCGGGGAGGCAGCTTTATAGGGGCGTATTCGAGCCTTAGCGTAAAGCGGAACAAAAAGAGATATATCATAACCATGATCTCCATGGTACTCAGTATCGTCCTGTTCACAAGTTTTTCCTACGGGCTGGAATTGGCGAAAGAATCGGTGGAAAACGATTTTGAGGTAATAAGAGCTCCTGCGGATTACACGGTGGATCACTATTCCCTGTCCCCTACGGAAGCTGTTTACAGGGCGCAGGAGATGACAGATTCCGGCCTTTTCGATTGGGCGCAGGCGGATTCCTATATTTCCCTTTATGCAAGCGTTGACGATTTCGGCATAGGAGAGGACAGCAGGCTTTACGACGAAGGCTCGCTTGTTATGAATCTTCACCCGGTAAACAAAGACACCTTTGAAAAATTCATCGAAACGGACGTTACCTATGAGGACATTGACGAAGGCGGGGCTGTTATAATCTGCTCGGATATGTATTCGGGCGGCAGCAAATTCGAGTTCACGGTTTACGATACTCCTCCCGCTCCCATAACGGCGCAGCCCTTCATAGCGGACACCCTCGATTTCCTCGACCCCGTCACGGCGACTCCCATAGGGCTTTACACCACCGAAAACAGGACATACCGCTCCAACAACAACGTTCTTACGGCTGTTATCGGTGAGGAAAACTACCTTGCCCTGCTGGAAGTTTGCGGGAGGGACAACAGGACCTACACCATAGAGACCGACTCCGGCAGCTACTATGCCTTTAACAGGGACATTCTGGCAAACGCCGCTTCCGGGCGGGAGGAAGAGGCTCTGCTGTGGCTGGACAGGCATTTTTACGGCAGCTATGCCGACAACCGCTCGGAAAAAGCCGACGCACTGGCGGTGCTGTCGGCGGTGAGTGCGCTGGGATATTTCGTCATAGGGATAATCGCCCTTATTGCGGCGGTGAACATTGTAAACATCATCTCCGCAAATGTCCTGGGACGTACAACCGAGCTTGCCATGCTGCGGGCGTGCGGTATGTCCGACAGGCAGCTCAAAGGGCTTATAATGCGGGAAAGTGCGCTGTATGCGGCGGCGGCGGCTGTTGTCTCCCTTATTCTGGTGGAAGGGGCTATAGGGATAATACACATACCTTTCCTGACCCATTTCCACGACCTTGATTTTGAGGACTTAAGCTTTAAACTTTCCTTTATCGCTCCCCTGAAGTATCTTGTAATTGCGGCGGCGGCGGCGTTTGTCACTGCGGCGGCGGCAAGTCTTGCCCCGGCGGGAAGGATAGTAAAGACTTCCATTGTGGAGAATCTGGAGAGCGGAGGTTAGATGTGAACTCCGTTCACGCCGGAGACCGGACCCGCCTGCGGCGGGGGAAAGGCAGCCGCTGCATCGGCTGTGTATTGAAAGGAGATGATGTGACTTAATAAAAAGTTCGTAAACAATCGATGTTTTCTTAAAATATTTACCGCAAAAATTTTTTTCAAGAAAAGGAGTTAAAAAATCAAAAATGAGAACAGATACCAAAACCATAGTAGTTACCATGGCATTTATGATAGGCGTGAAAAAAAGCACGCTGTATACGGTCTATGCCGCCGAAAACGGCGAGCTGCTGGCACAGCTGGAAAAATCAAAGGAAGCCCTTACCATTCGCTACCTTTGCAAACTCCGCACGACCCTTATGCAGAAATTCAAAAAGACCGACAACGCCATCAGCTACGATTTCAAAAACATCAACAGCCTCGAATGGTACGACAGCGACAATATAAAGCAGCTTGAGCAATGGGGCTACACCATTATCCTTGCCAACAAAAGAGCCGCCGATTACACCGTCCATTTCAACACACTTATCCACGACAACATAAACCAATGCCGCAGCCTTTTCCCCGACTGGATAAACTGGGATTATATAAAAGACCTGTTTGTTATCCCCAAATATCAAAGCTCTCAGCACCTTAAATTTGAATTTGAAAAGTATATGGACAAAATAGTTATATATCCTTTCCAGATGTATATCCACTGGAAGCCGAAAGATGTGGGCAACCTGCTTTCGTCGGACGGAAAGTTCCTCGAATATATCTACTCCAGCAACGGCGACTACTTCGGCGACAGGAGCAAATACAGAGATGCTGTGGACGATGTGAAAAACAATATCTATGATTTTATCGACAGCAGCTATAAAACCGTAATTGCCGTAGACTGCGAAAATTCCGATGTGTACAAGCTGTACGGCATGCTCAAGAACCTTAACCGCGAGGAGATCGACAAGATCGAAAAAATTATTCTTTTTGACGACGACCACACCAACAACGGCTGGGATCATCTGGAAAAATTTATAAATATTCCGGTGGAGCATATTGAGGTCACACGGGTGGTGGATCATAAATCCATAGTGGATATCCGCATGGCTGCGGGGATATGCAGGGAATTTTACGTAAACGACGTAACGTCCTTTATGCTGCTCTCAAGCGATTCGGATTACTGGGGGCTTATCTCCTCTCTTAAGGAAGCGGCTTTTTTGGTGGTGATAGAATATGAAAAATGCGGCAGCGCAATTAAGGAGACCCTTGACCGCAACGGCACATATTACTGTTCCCTTGACGATTTCTGCACGGGAAACATAGACGAGTTCAAGCGGGCGGTGCTTATAAGCGAGCTTAACAGCCTCCTTCCCGACCTTCTGAGCTACAACGGCAAGCAGCTTGCCTACAAGCTCTACGAGGTGGCAAGGATACCTGCGGACGAAAACGAGATAATGAATTTTTACAACAAATACATAAAAACCATCAGGCTCACAGTGGACGACAACGGAAACTTTTCCTTTGAGATAAAGACATAATTTTGCCCGCTTTAAAAGTAAATATTACAGATCCCTCATTGAATTATGGGGATCGGTATAAGAATTAAGAAAGGAAGAAACGGCAATGGCAACAAGTATGAAGGACTGCCCGGATTACCTTCGTGAATACATTTTCTACATGCGGGTAATAAAAAACCGTTCGGAAAAAACCATTGAATCCTATTACATAGACCTGCGGCTTTTTCTGAGGTATGTAAAGGAAAATATTCTGGGGGAAAAGAATGCGGACATTATTGCGGACGTTCCATTTTCGGCTGTTGAAAAGATAACCCTGGGCGATGTTTACGAGTATCTGAATTTTTCGGCGGAGGAGCGGAAAAATAACGATAAGACAAGGGCAAGAAAAATTTCCGCTTTAAAGAGTTTTTACAAGGCGGCAAGCGGCGGCAAGCTGACAAATTTCACCCTTGCAAAAAATCCTCTGCTTAACCTGGACGTTCCGGGTCCCAAAAAAGCCCAGCCAAAATATATGAATCTGGACGAGGGGAAAAAGCTGCTGTCCTCGGTGGATCGGGAAAACGAATTTTACGAGCGGGATTTTTGCATGCTTATGCTTTTTCTCAACTGCGGCATGCGGCTTTCGGAGCTTGTGGGGATAAACCTTAACGACATCGACCTTAACGACCGCACTCTGCGCATTCTCGGCAAGGGCAACAAGGAACGCACCATTCACATAAACGCCGGCTGTGCAGAGGCGATAGCCTCCCTTATTGCGGTACGCCCGGAAACGGACGAACAGGCGTTGTTTTTATCCAAGCGGAAAAAGCGGATAACAGGCAGGCGGGTGGAGCAGATAGTCACCGATGCCATCGACCGCATAGGACTTTCGGGCAGGGGACTTTCCACGCACAAGCTGCGGCACACGGCGGCAACTCTCATGTATCAGTACGGCAACGTCGATCCTATGGTGCTAAAGGAAATTTTAGGCCACGCCAACGTTTCCACCACCGAGATATACACTCACCTGACCAACGAGAACGTCCGGGACGCTCTTGAATCAAATCCGCTTTCGGATGTACGTCCGAGAGGTTAGCCAAGCGGTTTTTTCTCCCGCTGCAGGCGGGAGAAAAAAAACCATCACAGAAAAAAAGGAGAATTTCTTATGAATTACACAAAAACCACAGGCTTTTTTCCAAGTTCCAACCGCACGGACAAGGTCGCTTACTATATTTACAAGCCGGCAGGAGAGGTAAAGGGACTTGTTCAGTTGTCCCACGGAATGTGCGAGTATATCGCAAGATACGAGGAGCTTATAGATTTTCTCTGCGGCAACGGCTATGCGGTGGCGGCTCACGACCATATAGGGCATGGAAATTCCGTTTCCCGAAATGACGACTTGGGCTATTTTGCGGTGGAAAAAGGGTGGATATACCTTATCAACGACCTTCACAGAATGACTGTCATAGCTCGGCGGACATTCGGGGACACACCCATTTATATCATAGGGCATTCCATGGGTTCGCTGATACTGCGGTGCTATCTGGCGAAATATTCCTCGGAGATAGACGGAGCTGTTATCGTGGGGACGGTAGGACCCAATCCCGCCCTGCCTGCGGCAAAGTTGCTGATAGATACGGAAATAACGCTTCACGGGGTCAAAAGCCGCTCAAAGAAGATGAACCAACTGATGTTCGGCTATTCCTGCGCCAAAATAAAAGATCACAAAAGCGATTACGACTGGCTCACAAGGGACGAGGCTGTTGTGGAAAAATACGAGAACGACGAAAAGTGCAATTTCGTTTTCACCGCATCGGCATTCAGGGACTTGTTTATGCTGCTGGACTACTGTTCGGACAGGTCATGGTACAACAAAGTCCGCAGGGACATTCCCCTGTTTCTCATGGCGGGCGGGGAAGACCCCATAGGAAACTGCGGCAAGGGCGTTATGCAGGTGTTCAGAGGACTGAACGCTCACGGTTTCACGGACGTTGAGATAAAACTCTATGAGAGCTGCCGCCATGAGATATTTAACGAAATAAACAAAAAGGAAGCCTATGAGGACGTTCTCCATTGGCTTGATACAAGGCTTTCGCGGAATAAGGAGAAGAACTGATGTTTGCTAAGGTAAACGGACTGGGACTTTTCGGGCTGAATGCTTTCGGTGTGGTGGCGGAAGCGGAGATAAGCAAGGGCGTTCCCCAGTTCGACATTGTGGGCTTGGGGGACACTGCCATAAAGGAAAGCAGGGAACGGGTCAAGGCGGCTTTCAGAAGCTGCAGTGCGGATTTTCCAAAAGGTCACCTGGTGGTGAACCTTGCCCCTGCGGATACGAAAAAAACAGGCAGCATGCACGATCTTCCCATATTTGCGGCTATAATGAAAGCTATGGGATATATAGAGGACGACCTTTCAAAGGCGGCTTTTATAGGAGAGCTTGCCCTTGACGGCAGCGTGCGCCCGGTGAACGGCGTATTGCCCATGGTGCTAAAAGCCCTTGAAATAGGCTTTGACACCGTATTCGTGCCGGAGGAAAACGCCTTTGAGGCAAGCGTTGTTGAGGGTCTGACGGTTTACGGGATAGAAAATGTTTCCCAAGTGTTGAGCCATTTTGACAGGCGGGAGGTATTGCTTCCTCAGCCCAAATACGCAATGGTCAAGGGAGACAGTTTCGATGGATCGGATTTTGCGGACGTTAAGGGACAGCAGATGGCAAAAAAAGCCCTTGAATATGCGGCTGCGGGCGGGCATAACATTCTTATGATAGGACCTCCCGGCAGCGGTAAATCCATGCTTGCCAAGCGGCTTCCCACCATTATGCCCCGCATGACCTTCGCTGAATCCATAGAAACAACACAGGTTCATTCGGTCTGCGGGCTTGTGACAAAGGAAAAACCCCTTGTGACCGTGCGCCCTTTCCGCTCTCCTCATCACACAATATCCCCTGCGGGTCTGGCGGGAGGAGGGTCTGTGCCTCGTCCGGGGGAAATTTCCCTTGCTCATAACGGAGTGCTGTTTCTGGATGAGCTGCCCGAATTTACAAGGCAGTCGCTGGAGATACTCCGTCAGCCGCTGGAGGACAAACAGGTGACCGTATCACGGGCGGCGGGGACTGTCACCTATCCATGCAGCTTTATGCTTGTGGGGGCAATGAACCCCTGCCCCTGCGGCTACAGGGGGCACCCCTCAAGAAAGTGCATATGTCCCCCAAAGACCGCCCGCAGCTACATAAGCCGCATTTCCGGACCTCTTCTTGACAGGTTTGACATTCACGTGGAGGTAGCCCCGGTGGAATATGAACACTTAGCCTCCTCGGAAAAAGCGGAAAGCTCCGCAGAGATAAGGAAGCGGATAGAGGCAGTCCGTGAGATACAAGCGGAACGCTTTGCCGGGACAGGCATCACCTGCAACGCCGGGATAACCGCCGACCTTCTTCACCGCCTCTGTCCCGTGACCGACGATGCCTCTGCCACACTCAAGGACGTATTCGAGCGAATGGGGCTTTCCGCCAGAGCCTATGAGCGCATCATCAAAGTAGCCCGCACCGCCGCAGACATGGACGGAAAAGAGGTAATAGACAAAAAGCACATAAGCAGAGCCGTCCAGTACAGAAGCCTTGACAGGAAGTACTGGACGGAGGAGGAGATAGGGAATAGTTTGTAGTTGACAATACTCTGTAATATCTCCATTCAAATCGGAACTATAAAGGGTTCCGATAATTTTTTATATACTTTCGGCTCCGCTGCCTATAGTCCCTATTCCGTAAAAATATCCTCGTCGTTATACTCTATTTTGCTATTTGTCTTTCCCCAGCAGGATATTTCTTTTGCCATAAGAAATTCCATCATATTGGTAAAAGAACGCATTTCCGATTCTGCGAGCTTTTTGATTTTACAGTGAGTCACCGGGTCTAATACAAATCCCTCATTGAATTATGGGAATCGGACTCATCAAAAAAACATAAAGGTAAATTTTTTGAGGCGGATTCCTCTGCATAATTCTAACGGGGGATCAGTATGAAAATTGTGCCGAGCATAAATCAAATATACCCGCCGTACCCCGAAAATAAAATGCAGAGTTGCTTTCATTGCCGGGTTTTGAGAGGTTAAAGGTGACAAGTTAAACTTTTGCAGATAAATGCCTGTTTGTTGTTTTATGCAAAATTGAACATATCCGACATTATCCGAAAATAAAATATTGTATATTTTCGCCAAATTTTTCAAAACCCCTTGCAATCGGCGGAAATATGTGATATAATAATAATGTACTATTGTATTTTAACGAAAGCGAGGCTGATACAAATGGGCGCAATTGAAATAGTAAGCGGCATTGTACTGCTGTTTTGCAGCATTTTCATAATCGCCATTACCCTTATGCAGTCCCAGAAGCAGCAGGGAATGACCAGCGCAATAGGCGGCTCAAACAACGACAGCTTTTACGGCAAGAACAGTCAGAACACCCGTGAAAAGGCTCTTGAAAGGCTCACAAAAATTGTAGCGATAATCTTTTTCGTCGTTATCATAGGCGTGAACGTTATCGAGGTAATGGCTTCAAGAGGCTGACAACGGCTGCAACTTCCGAAAAACAAGGCTGTAGGCAAAAGTGTACCGGCTTTTTGCTTGCAGCCCTTTTTAGAGATTGGCGACCAAAAATAAGAGGTCAGAATTTTTAACGCGTTACTGTTCGGCAGTAATATTACCGGGCTGCCGGAATTGAATTTTATTAACATATAAAGGAAAATAAATAAATGGAATTTTCACAAATTTGTGCGGCACGTATAATAAACGTTCTTACTCAGGCGGGCAGGAAGACTGTTTCGGAAAAGGAACTTTTCAACAGAGTAAAGGGCAGGAAAATTACCCGTGAGGACTTTAAAAGGACTTTGCGCTGTCTTTCGGAAAACGGCGACATAATTTCCAATTCAAGGGGATATACCCTTGTCTCCGCTCACGGTATGTTCACCGCCACCGTTGCCC
>JAMOZU010000108.1 GCA_023667745.1 Ruminococcus sp. | reverse complement strand
AAATCTGCATTACCACCGGGGCTGCTGCCTGTATGCCGCTAATTATCCCCGGAATAACCGTTGAAATTAGCACATTCAATACCTGTTCGACAACCGGGACAATATGCGTGGTCACAAAACCGACGAACTCACCCGCCGCCGCTACGACTTTTTGAAAAACGCCTGCAAAGGTATCAAATACCGCAACGCCTTTTTCCCCGAAAATTTCATTGATTTTGTCCCGTGCCGCACCCAGATTCCCGTCCGAAAAAACGCCCTTGATCGTTTCGCCCACGCTTGTGACGACTGCAACGATCTTGTC
The DNA here is from genome assembly GCA_023667745.1 of Ruminococcus sp. GTDB lineage: Bacteria > Bacillota > Clostridia > Oscillospirales > Ruminococcaceae > Huintestinicola. The sequence goes on along the minus strand of JAMOZU010000108.1, from coordinate 7,951 downwards.
AAATATTTCAAGCCCCTTTTCCCCGAAAATGCGCCCTACGGCTTCCCTGACTTTATCAAAGTTATTCCGCAATAGCTGAACCGCAGTTATTACCGCAGTTATAATGCCTACTACGGGCAGAATCTTTCCCGCTATCCCTCCTAACGGACCCAGAAGCGTTGAACCGATCTTCCCTATCGGTCCTAGTGCTTTTTTAATTACGTTCCCTACTGGCGCAATGAATGTCCCGATCTTCCCAAAACCGGAAGCAATGACTTTGCCTATTGTCCCTAACGGGGAACGGGCTATAATGCCGCCGATTCCTGAAAGTGCTTTCCCGATAATGCCGCCGATTCCTGAAAACGGCTTTGTGATAAAGCCCACCAGCTTGGAACCTATGCCGGACATTCCTATTGCCTTTATCTTGAAAAGCTCCAGAATCTTCTGCACGTCCTTTATTCCGCTTTGGATATTCAAGAACCCCAGTTTTGCGGTCAGCCCTGCAATTTTCATTCCCGCAAGTGCCGCCGCTACTTTCAGGACAGTTTGCACCAGCTTCGGGTTCGCCTGTGCAAATTCTGAAACTTTCGTTACAACCGCAGCCACCTTGTCCGCAACATTCCCGACAATCGGCAGAAGGTTTTGACCCAGAACAATGCTCAAATTTGAAATGCTGTTCTTTGCCTTTTGCATTTTGGCTTCCGTCGTGCTGTCCATCTTCGCAAAGGCTTCTTCCGTCGCCCCTACGCTGTCCACCATTCCTGCCACCTGTTCGTTGAACCCTTCAACGCCCCCGGACAGAAGCGACACGGCGGCTTTTCCGGCTTCTGCGGACCCGAACATATCATTCAGGCTTTTCCCGCTCTTCTCCGCTTCCTCCTGCAAAATCTGTATGACTTCGCCCAGGCTCTTCCCGTCCGTCATTAGCTCTTTGAAGCTCTTCCCGGTCGTCGCCCGCAGGGTCTTTTCTGCCGTCGTTCCAGACTTTGAAAGCTCATTCAACATACTGTTCATGTATGTTGTTGTTTCTGCCGCCGCAATACCTTTGCTTGTCATGATCGCATATCCGGCGCATAGCTGTTCAAGTGCTACGTTGTTGGCGTTCGCTGTCGGTATGATCTTACCCATAACGCTGGACAGCTCGCCCACGCTCACTTTACCTTTGTTTTGCGTCTGCACAAGCATATCTGAAACTTTTGACACTTCTTCCGCTTCCATTCCGTAAGCGTTCAGAATTGTTGTCAGAACGTCCAGCGTCTGTGCGCTTTCCGCAAAACCCGCTTTTGCCAGCTTTGTTGAATACGATACAAAGTTTACTGCGTCCCCGGTCTGCTGCCCGGCAGAAATAGCGTTGTACACATCATCTGCAATCTGGCTGGCGGCAATGCCCGTGGTATTTGACAGCTTCATGATCTCGCTTGACATTTCTTCAATCGGCACAACATTTGCGTCCGCAATCGTTGAAACTTTCGCTATTGCCGTTTCGTATTCTTGCGCCGCCTGCACGGGTCCTGCATATAATGCCGCTGCTACGGCAGATACAGCCCCGATTGTCCCCAGAAGCTGCGTCTTTGTTGCTGCTATATTCTCTTTTATTTTTGCCTGTTCGGAATTGATACGGTTCAGGTTTTCTTGTGAACCCCGTAACCGCTCATATGACCGTTGTAACCGCTCGTTTGATTCGCCCAGATTGTCTGTATCAATCCCGGCTTCCCGTAGCTCCTGCGCCATCCGTTCAAGCTGTTCTTCCTGTGATTGTATGCTGGCAGTGGTCTGTCGTATCTGGTTTTCATTGTTTTTCAGCCGTTCAGTGTTCTTTGCTACTTCGTTTTCTTCCTTCACAAGCTGCGCTGTCAGTTCCCCCGTTGCGTCGCCCGTTTCCTCGATCTTTGCCCGCAGCCGTTCAGCGTTCGTCTGGTGTTGCTGTATCTTCAGCGAAACTTTTTCGTGTTCCGCTTGCAGCTTCTCCAGCTTCCCCCTCTGCTGCTCTATGGCGTTTGAAGCCCGTGTGTAGCCGTCAACCTTTGACTGCATGGAATTTACACTTTTAATGCTGTTTTGAAGCTGTCTTTGCGTTTCAATCGCACCTTTGAACGTGCTGTTGAAATTCCCGCCCAGCGACGCTTTCAACTTGAATAAAAGTTCAAATTCCTTCTGTGACCCTGCCAATCGCTTCCACCTCCTATCACTTTTGCTGTGCTAGGCGTTTCCGTTCCTTTTCGTCTTCCTTCTCCACTTCGTTCACGCTCTTAATCCATTTGAAAAGTGCTGGAAGTGAAAGCTGCATAAAGAACGGTATAGGCGTATTTGAAGCCCTTGCCAGTCTGTAAGCCTGTTTTCTGATAAAATTTGCGGGGCTGCTTACTTTTAATAGCCCGATTCTATTAAAAAACTTCTTGCCTGATTCTTGATCTTCATGTATTCCCCTATCGGAAGCCGCCTGATTTCATCAGCCGCCACGCCTGCTGCACGGGCGGCAAGCATGGTCTGGAACACGGAAGACACTTCCGGGGTCAAAACGTATTTGTTCTGGTCCTGTAACTCTTCCTCGATTGCTTCCACGTCTTCCCCGGTCAGCTTATCAAAGTAGAAAGTCATTGACTTGTACTGCTTCCCCTCGATCTCCACCGGGGTCTTGAAAGTATGCGTATAATTCGGGTTTTTCTTTTCCTTTTTCTTGTCTGCCATGCTTACAATCCCGGTTTTCTGTGCTTCCTTCATTTCCTCTGCAAACTCTTCTTCCTGTCCCTGTACAACTTTGTTTTCGTCCATCTTCTTACCTCCTGAAAATAGGCAGACAAAAACCAGCGGACCCTCCCGCTGGTTCTTTCTGTCCCTCTGTTATTATTTGCCCAGTGCTTTCCTCACGTCCGCAAGGTAATCTGTCCCGTTGATATAATAAATAAAATTCAGCGGGTCAATTTCAACTACCTTCTTCCCGTCAAGATAGATCGCATAGTATGAAACGGCATATTCCCCGCTTGCGTCCGCTGCGGAAGCAACCGCAAGTTTTCCGGGCGCAAACTTTTTCGGCTTCACCCTCATAATATGCTTTGCCGCCACCGTTTCAATTTTCCCGGTCTGTGTGTTCGTCACCTGCTGCGCTGCCCGCAGGTCAATATTGTGTATTCTCGGCTCTGCCAGCCTGATCGCCGCTTTTGTAACGGTCCTGAAATTCAGCGTCAGCGTCATTGCTTCAACATGCCCTAACACTACCGCTTCAACATTCCCGGCAATCCCCGCCCCCGTGATCTCTTCCGCAAGGTTCGACACTTCCGGCAGCGTCGCTTCCGACATGCCCATGTACTCGTTAGCGTCTTCATATACCCTGTAATTTGTAATCAGTTCATCAATTTTCGGCATTGTTCATTCCCCCTTCCTTACGCCGTCAGCAGGCTTGACAGATAGGAAATATCATATTCAAGCACATATTCCATAAGCCGCAGCGGGGAAGGCGGGGTAATGAAAATATGGAATTTTGCCTTGCCCGACATAAGGGCAGTAAGCGTGTTTTCTTCTTCCCGCAGTTCTACACGCCCGCCCACGATCTTTTCATCTGCCGTCATTGCCATCAGCCAGTCGTTGACTCCCTGCAAAATTGCGTCAACCAGCCGCCGTGTCAACTTCCTGTCAACCTTTGACCAGTAGGAAATTGTGATTGTCTTTGCAACCCACTTGAACATGCGGGAAATGCAGTAGAAATAATCTACCGGGTCAGTATTCGCCGGGAAACATGCCGTATAGTCGCCCCAACTCACAAAACCGCCGATAAAGTTCAGCCCCGTTATAACGCCGTTGTCGTTCAGGTAGTTTGCTTTCTGCACGTCAAGCACGACTTCTTCACCGCTTGCCAGTACCATGCTGTCAGCCTGCAAGCTCTTGTTTGAAGAACTTTCGCAGGGCGTACCGTCGCCCAGGGACCCGTCGTTGTCTGTCCGTGCCATCAGCCCCGCCATCTGTGTCGAATAGTTGAAAACCCTGTCACCCAGTTTCAGCTTCGGGAAGCATACTAATTCATTCGGCTTCATGAAGTTCTTTGACTTCTTCCACTCCGGCACTTCGGTATAGTATACAGCCCCGCTTCCTTCCTTCGTGTCTACGTCCAGAATTGCGTCCGCTTCAAAAAGCCCGTTGATGTTCTCACCCTTTGCGGACATCACCGCCGCAACCTCGCTGTCATGTGACCAATTCGGACACACGATCAAATCAGGGACAACGGTATATTTCGGGAAACAATCGTCTATCAGTTCCAGCCCCGTCGTCTTGTGCGTCGTCACGCTGTAACCGCCGATTATGTCCGCTTTCGTCACCTTCGACGGGTCCACCGCCGTGTAGGAAGCTGTAATTGTCCCGGTCGTGTCTTCTGTAAACTCTACAACGCAATTTGTATCATTGTAGAACGCTTCAAAGTCCGTCCCGCTCTCTTTCCCCTCGATCTTCACGCTGTCCGCAATCGCTTCAAGCGGAAGAATGATCTGGTTTTCTACAACCTCAAATTCCCCGTTTTCCTGCTTCTTATGCTTTGCCGGGTCCAGCACGTTCACGAAAAACGCCGGGGATTGCTGGTATAGTGTAAACTGTGTGTATACGGCTTCTGAAAGCCCGTATTTCTCCCAGTTGTCAGAATAGCCCAACGCTGTCACTGCTTCTTCATAGTCATTCGCAAAGATAACGCTGTTTACTTTCCCGCCTACCATGTGCGCCGGGGAAGCTCCTACAAAAAAGGGAATACCGCAAGCCACGACTGTCGGGCTTGCAACACTTGTTTCCAGCTTTTTTGTTTCTATCCCGTGTGTAATATCAGCCATCTTTTACCCCTCCTTCTTCTCATTTGCCGCAATGACGGAAAGAATATCATTGTAATGCTTATTCAGGATATTTCCCGCCGTCCTTGCCCTGTCCTTCTTCTCTGCCAGCTTCTCAACCGGGACAAGCATTTTTTCCACAAGCGGGTATTTCTCCAGAACCCCCGCAAGCTCTTTCCTGATCTCTTCCCTTGTCCCGATCATGATTTTATTTGTTTTCAGAAGCCCGGCAGGCAGCGACGGTCCTATATATACCAGCGTCACCGCTTCCCCGCCGCCGTCTTTGCCCTCTGTGGCTTCACCATTTGCCCCAGAATCGGCTTTTCCCTCTTCGGTGGTATTATTTACCGCCTTTTCCTTTTCTGCCGCTTCTGCGGCTTCTGTGGCTTTTGCTGCTGCTTTCTTCGCTACTGCCATAGTTCCGTTACCTCCCTTTCTATTGTCGGTATTGACCAGTTTGTTATCATTTCGCCCAGAAAATAAGGCTCTGTGCTGTCCGGGTAAACGATATATTCAAGCGGGTTATGAAGCACAAACCTTTCCCCGATCACCCCGGCTTTTTTTAGTTCGCTCCTGATACGCAAAATCACGTTCAGAACGTCCGTTGAACCTTCGCCGCCGTCTTCTGAATACGTCGCCACCACAATCCTGATCTTGCACTCGCTTTCCTCCGGCTCCCCGTTCTCTTTGTCGTCCTTCCCTGTCAGGAATTGCAAAAGGATATAGGGTACTTTTTCTGTCTGGTCTTCCTTTTTCGGAAGCCGCATTTTATACACGTCTGCTGCCCGTTCCTTCACTTCCTCCGGGTTTCGGTTCCTTACCCTCACTTGCAGCTTAATGTCTGCGGTCTTTTCCTTCACAAACTCTTCCAGACAGTCTAATAAATTTATAGCGGTCATGCCCTTTAACCTCCGTAACCGTTCAAAATGCGTTCAATCTCATGTTCCAGGCGTTCGTTTATGACTTCCTGTGCTTCCTCCTGTAGCTCCTGCACAATCCTTTCATTCCCTACCATTTGCGCCGCAGAAAGCCCCATCAGTTCATCTACAGGGAACCTTTGCGACGTTTCACGCTCAAAAACTCCCGTTCCGTTCCTCATGTTCGCAATGAACGCTTCTTCAAACTGTGTGCCGCCGCCCTTCATCACCGCCGCTTTTACCTTCCTACCTACTCCGGGGGCTTTCGGCGTAACCTGAAATTTGTACAACGGTATCTTATAGCCGGAAAACGACACAACGCCCGCAAGATTGCTGGTACTTGCCTTGCTTACTTTCGTATTTGCCGCCCCCGTGAACGTGCTGCTTTGTACGGTATATACTTCTTTTACCCGTTTCGTCGCCCCGGTCTTCACCCGTGACAACCCCCGGTTTATGGCGTTCGACAATGCCCGCTCCGCACCTTTTGGAACGCCGGAAAGAATCTGCTGCACCCGCTCTATAGCTTCCGTTGAAATTTCGATCATTCCGTAAACGCCCCCAGTTCAAGTATAATTTCGCCGTCTTCATAGCTGCTTTTCTGTATCGTGTAAAGGTTCACCGCCCCGGCTTCCTCTATCTCGATTTCACGCCCCTTTTTCGGCACAATCCCTATATCCGCATGGGATATATAAAGCATTGCTTCCACCCGGTATATCCCTTCTGAATGGTCCCCGCCCGGCTGCTGCCTGTCTGCTTCCGTCAGGTGGTCAAGCACTGCGGGAACCGTGTACAGGGTCCCCCCGTACCATACATTCATCATTTCCGCAAACTCTCCGGGATTGTGGAAGGTTTTCAGGTCCTTCAATACCTGTGTTTTGAAGTCCATCAGATCACCTTTGCGACAAACCAGCTATCTACATCATGCGGCACGGACAGCGGGGCAGAAGACAGTTGCAAGAATCTTCTTGGGGGTTTTCTCTTCACCCATGTGTCAGGCACATACTTTCCTTCAACCGTCCTGAACTCTTTCGTATTTTCGTCAATCAAAGTGATCGCCCCGTAATACATGGAATAGTTGGCGTTGCTGCTAATCAGTACAAGCTCCCCTTCCGGCACAAGCGGCTTTTCCTCTGCCTTTGCCGGGTTCGTCCAGTCGTCAAGATACCATTCGTTGTATGTGTAAATGTCAAGCCCGATCTCATGAATGGTTCCGATATAGGTAACGCCGTTTGGAAGCTGCCGGGGCTGAATGACTGCAAGGTTATAATTCTTTACGTCCAGCAGGCTCTTCACCTTCTCATGGTTCTGGAATACTGCTGCCACGTCGTCAGACATAATGCACATATCGCAGTTTATAAAGCCTGTCTGCTGCACTTTTTTATGCCACCGTTTCAAGTCCGCTATCGGGTCAGAATCTTTCCCGCTCCACTTCTTTGCAGCCGTCGTGATCTCTTCCCGGTTCGTGAAATTGAAGTCAATCACTTCGTTCAGGGCTTCCCCGATAATGGGAATTTTCCCGGTAAAAATCGACTGTACGCACATCAACTCTTCCCGGCGTGTAATCATATCCCGCAGTTCAATAAAGTCTGCGGACATTTTCAATACCGCCCGTTCTGCCGGGGTCCTTCCTGATACCAGACTTTCGCCCGGCTGCCGCTTTAACAGGTCGTCAATCGTCGTGATTTTATCCGGCGCAACCAGCGGGGGCGTGTATGTCTTCGTTTCATACCCGGTATTCGCCACGGTCTTCCCGCCGATCAACCTGTGGACGAACGGCGCAACCTTCCGGGAACCCTTTACAAAGTCCACGTCAACGTCCTTTGTAACAAAGGTTTCTTCATGCTTGAAAAATGTACTCCTGAAAAAAGTCCTGACCGGGGGCAGCTTCGTTACTACCCGCCCCATTGTCCGGGTTTCATAAATGCTTACAGATTCATTTGCCATCTTTTTATCCTCCCTTTTAACCTAACGTCCGCAGGAAAATTGACATTTTCCGCAGCGGTTCTTTTATGTCTTCTACGGTTACGCCATCCGGCAGGCTCAATGCTTCCTCGAAAAATTCCCCGGTCATGTAATATACCACGGGTTCATCTGCTGCCGCTTCTGCCGCCGTGATTCCCACGACGTTCGCCGCTGTTTCTGCCGTTACCGCAACGATCTTCCCGTCAGCGTCCTTTGCCACCGGGGTATGCTCTTCCAGCGTCCCGCCTGCCGTCCCGCTTTCTGTCAGCGTCGGGAAGTCGCCAGCGA
>JAMOZU010000107.1 GCA_023667745.1 Ruminococcus sp. | reverse complement strand
GTGAAGTTTACGCTGTCTTTTGTTCTTGCGCCCGCTTGGAGGGTGAGGGTGTCGGTGCAGGTCATTTTGGCAATGGCGTTGCCGAAGGCGTTGGGTATGCTGACAATAAGTTTGTCGGGGTTATCGGGTGTGGCGGGTATAGTGGGATTGTCGGGGGAGGGAGGGTCAAGACTTCCTCCTGTATAATGAACTATCGTACCATCAATTATTTCTCCGAGTTTAACAATTCCGTCCACAATCTCCCATTCGGTATAAGGTTCACTGACCAATATTTTATCAATAGTTATTTTTGAACCTGTGCCATTTGCGCCATTTCCAATATTGTCAGCACCTGCTCCGCCTTTTGCAATTATATATGTTTGCTCACCTTTTATCACAATACGAGTGCTATCACTAAAGTCAGTAGTGTTAGCTCCACTGCCAATTCCCGCACCTTTGCCTTTACTTACAGCAATTACTTTACCGCCGCTTATTGTTATATCGCTATCGTCGTCATAACTACAGGCACCGCCCCCAATGCCAGCTCCGTATCCCATACTTGTTGCTGTTATTTCACCGCCTGTTATTATAATGCTGCTTCCGCAGCTATATCCACCTCCAATGCCTGCTCCACTGTTCATCCAACTCGTTCCGTAACTTATTGCTGTTATCACTCCGCCGTTTATTATTATATTATTTCCGTAACCACTTCCACCGCCGCCAATTCCCGCTCCATAAACGCTTGAAGCATTTACAATTCCACCGAGAATTTTAATGTTATTGCCATTCGCAACAGTTCCGCCCCCTATTCCCGCTCCTCCGCCTGTGCCACTATCAGGTTTATCTTCCAAATGTGACTTTGCAGTTATTGTACCGCTGACAATAACTATATTGCTACTATCTTGCCAGTTACTACCACCAATTCCCGCTCCAAGTTCGCCAAGTGCGACCAAACTGCCATTCCCTTGCAAAGTTAAAGTGCCTGTAGCAACACCGCCGTTTTTTTGCAGCCCCGCACAATTTCCACCGCTTTTCAAAATATTATTTCCCTCTAAAGTAACCGTAACGTCACCTATTGAATCATCTTCAATTTTGAAAGCACAAGCGTAACTACTTGTTGTACGTACATCAATATTCACATTCCTCAGCGTCACATGGGCAGACTTGTCCTTAGCCACTACGATAGTGTTCGTTGTAGCCGCACCCGTACCCTCTACGGTAACATCTCCGCCTAAAATCGTCAGCACTCCTGTTGCCGTATCAAATGAAAAATCCCCGCTGTCGCCGTAAACGGTAAAATCCCCGCAGGTAACTCCCCCGCCCGCCCTCGGCGCAGAAAAAACTGCCCTTGACATGGCTTTTACCGCCTTTTTTGCCGAAGCCGTTAGTGTCTCCGCCGCATTATCGGCGGACAAAGCTATGGGGACAGTCTCGGTATTTGCAGAAGCGGAGCGGGTATTTATTGCGCTGTCGGACAATGCCCGGTTTACCGCCCGCTCGATAGCTGTATCAGCGGACGGATTGTCAAGGCTGTTTTTGCCGTTGAGCATAACAATGCCGTTAAAATCCGTGTCGGCTATTTGGTCTATTTCATCACGGAGATGAAGATATTCCGTTTCAATGGCATTACGGTCTATGGGGTCATCATACGTTCCGTTTGCGGATTGGTCGGCAAGGGTTTTCATTCGCTTGATTATGGTAACGGTCTCGTCAAGCGCACCCTCGAAGGTCTGTATTAGGGAAATTCCGTCGGCGCAGTTTTTCACCGCCTGCTTCATTCCCGCAATTTGCGAGCGCATTTTTTCCGACACCGCCAGCCCCGCCGCATCGTCCGCCGCACGGTTCACGGCATAGCCCGACGACAGCTTTTCCAGAGACTTTGCAAGCGACGAGCTGTTTTTATTGTACAGCCGCCGGGAGTTAAGCCCCGGAATGTTATGTTGTATTACCATTTTCCGCCTCCTGTAGTAACTATAGTTTACATATCTATAATTACTATATCGGCAGAAATAATAATAACTTTAGTTACTATTTGTAAAATTAACAATATATCTAATAAAATTTTACAAAAATAATACAAATTTGTCTGCATGGAAACACTTTCCCCCGCCTGACGGCGGGAAAAACCGGGTTGTTTTACAGCCTGAAATGCCTTTTCTACAGGCTTTTATACTTGACAATATCCCTGATTATCCAATACAGCTGTTCGCATTCCTCGGGGGAACAGGATTTAAGCAGGTTTACCGTCTGGTAAACAAAGGGATCGTCGTCGGTCTCGCAGGTCACGTCGGCGGAGAAAAGCTCGGAAATGGGGTAATCCAGCGCACGGCATATCCTCTCCAGCATACGCACAGTGGGGCTTTTTTCGTCCCTTTCCACCAAGCCGTAATAGGTCGTGGTTATCTCCGCTTCCAATGCCACTTGTTCCTGGGACATTTCTCTTTGCTTGCGCACTTTTCTCAATGTTTTGCCCAAACTATAGTTATCTTTCATATTATATCACCATAACTATTGTAACTTTTCGGAAGACAAACATTCAAGATATTATATAGTGGGTTTAGGTAACTATAGTTAATTTGAGAATGCGGAAAACAATTTTTTAAAAATGCGGTATTTTCCCCGCCGCAGGCGGAGGAAATATCGCAGCTTCACGGGAATCAATTTTTGAAAAATGTGTTATTTTCCCCCGCCGCAGGCGGGGGAAAATACCACGGCTTATAATGATATGCCCGAAAACAATTTTTTGAAAATCTGTTTATTTTATGAAAATTGATTTCCCTGCCGCAGCTTATAACGGTATTGACAAGCGGGGAAAACGATGATATAATGAATGTGTAAATCGAAAAAAGGCGGTGGGTGCGTTATGTGCATGATACTCAATTACACCGAAATCGGCGGGGGGACTGTCCTTGACTGTTCGGAATATACGGGCGATTTTATAAATTCAAAGACCCTGAAAATATTCGACTCCCAAAAAAACCTGTTCACCACCGAAGATTTTATTGTGGAAAAATCAAAGGATTGCTTCGGCAGCGGCGGTGCGCCGTGGGTAATGGTAAAAGCAAACATTCCGCCGGAGTTCCTTAAAAAAGGAAATACGGTAGTTTTTGAAAAATGAGTATGTAAATAAATTCTGCCCGTACGCTCTGCGGGCAAATTTTTTTGTCCCGCAAATGTCAACGGACAGTATTGGCAATAATTATTAACTATAAATAGCCGATAAATTCATATCCCGTTCATAAAAATAGTATATAATATAGGGAGACGCTGATCAAATTGAATTTTTAATAATTCATAGGCTTTACAAATACTTATGTTGGGCGGCTTTCTCCCGCCTGCGGCGGGAGAAAGCCTTAAATCAGCAATTCTGCAATAAACGACTTTTTCAAGGAGGCTTTATGTTATGAAAGACGAAAAGATACGCCGTATGCAGACAAGGCAGATGATACGCACGGCGTTGCCCATTATAGGCGCATTGTTCCTGTTTCTGGTTTCCGCAGGGTATATCGCTTACAGAATGGTAAGCAACTATAACTACAACGAACGCTGGAAAGATTACGACGAATGCGGGCTGGGTTGATATGACGGAAAAGGAAATGTATATCTATAACGTTTTTATCAAAACCATGTCCCCGGCGGGGGATATTGAAAAGGGCTATGTTAAAATATCCGGGGGGAAGATTGCGGAAGTTTCCCCGGGGAGTCCCCCTCATACCGACAGCGGGGACATTGACGGCGGCGGCTGTATTCTTTGCCCCGGCTTTATCGATATCCACACCCATATGGGGCTTTTCGGGGACGGTCTGGGGCATGAGGGGGACGATGCCAACGAGGGCAGCGACCCGATAATGCCCCACCTGCGGGCGATAGACGGAGTGAATTTCCGTGACAACTGCTTTAAAGAGGCTGTAAAAGCGGGGGTCACGGCGGTGGTCACGGGGGTGGGTTCGCTCAATCCCATTGGCGGCGATATGATAGCCCTTAAGACCGCCGGGCGCACCCTTGAAGAAGCTGTTATACGGACTGCGGGGATAAAATTCGCTTTGGGGGAAAATCCCAAATCCTACTACGAGGAGCGGGACGAAGCCCCCCAGACCCGCCCTGCCACTGCCGCTCTTATCCGTGAAGCACTTTACAAGGCGGAGCGTTACATGGAGCAAAAAGCGGCGGCGGAGGACATTGCCGACCTGCCCGAATATGATATAAAATGCGAGGCTCTTATCCCTTTGCTCAAAGGGGAGCTTGCCGCCCATATCCACTGCCATCGGGCGGACGATATTATGACGGCGTTGCGCCTGCGGGACGAGTTCGGGCTGAATGCGCTGCTGGTCCACTGTACCGAGGGTCATCTTATAGCTGACATTCTGGCGGAGCGGAAAGCCGCCGCCGTGATAGGTCCCATAATAGGGGACAGGGGCAAGCCGGAGCTTGCAAACGCCTCTCTTGAAAATGCGGCAAAGCTCATGAAAGCGGGCGTTCCCATAGCCATTTGCACCGACCACCCGGAAACGCCCGTGCAGTATCTTGCCTTGGGAGCGGCATTGTGCGCCAAAAACGGTCTGCCGAGGGAAGATGCTCTGGCGGCTGTCACCGTAAATGCCGCAAAATTGGGCGGTTTCGGAGACAGGGCGGGGAGCATTGAGCCGGGCAAGGACGCAGACCTTATCCTCCTTGACGGAGACCCTTTTGATGTGTTTACCAATGTGGTGATGACGATGATAGACGGGAAGGTAAGAAACCGATGATATTTTTTCCCCCGCCGAAGGCAGGGGAAACGGCTGATATATATAAGGGGTTCAGCTTTCAAGGGATTTTTGCAGGTCTTCAAGGAGTGTTTTCAGTTCCGCTTTGGCGTTGCTGTTGTCTGTCTCGTCAAGCAGTTTTTCAATGTGTTTGATACGCTGAATAAGCAGTCTGTTGTAAGCGTCAAATTGCTTATCGGTCATGCCCATTATATCACCGCCTTTATAAAAATATTTTTTGTTGCAAATCCTTTGTCAGGCGGTATTTTCCCCGTCGGCGGCGGGGAAAATACCTTAAAAAAGCTTCACTGATTTTATTATACTCCTTTTTTCGGCGTTTGTCAAGAGAGTTTATAATCAGTATTTATTGAGTATCAGGCGGTATTTTTCCCCGTCTTTGGCGGGGGAAAAACCTTAAATCAACCTATGGAGGAATTTTAAAATGAAAAGTAAATTCAAAAAAGCCGCCGCCATGTGTATGGCTGTTATGATGTGCTGTGGGGCGTTTGCAGGGTGCGGAAATAAGGAAGAGGACGACTCCGGTACGTCTGCGGAAACGTCCGCAGGGGATAATGCCGGCAATGCCGATAATTCCGGCGGCGTTTCGGCTGTCGCTCCTTTGAGCGAGACGGAAGAGGGGGACGGCATAAAGGCTGTGTTCGGGGAAATTCGCACGGAGTATAACGAAAATCTCGACTTGTCCGACTATCCCCTTACTTCCTCGGAAGTCCCCGACGGTTACACGCTGACGGTTGAAGCGGAGAGCGGCGAATTTATCGGCAGTGCGGCGGCTCACGACCTGCCCGAGGCTTCCGGCGGCGGCTTTGTCAACGGCGTGAACCAGGAGGGGGACGAGCTGAAAATGACCGCAAATATCGAATACAGCGGTTTCTATGACCTGAACTTTCAGACCATGGGCAGCAAAGGGCGGGTAAACAACGTCCTTGTGGACGGCATGAAAGTGGGGGACATTACCACCAACGATCCGACCTTTTTTGCGGACACGCCCCTGACCAACATTTACCTTGAAGCGGGGGAGCATACAATTTCCATTACGCCCTCGTGGGGGTATATCGACATTGACTGCGTTATCATCTCCGCCGCCGCAAATCCCATTACGGAAGAGGATTACAAGGTAGAGCCGACATTATCCAACCCCAATGCGGACGAGAACACAAAGAAGCTGTTCAAGTTCCTTTGCGATGTTTACGGGAAATACTCCCTTTCCGGGCAGTATGCGGACGAGGGAAGAGCTTCCTCGGAATTTGAGAAGATAACCGCCAAAACAGGCAAGTCCTTTGCGGTACTGGGGCTGGATGTTTCAGGGTACAGCTTGGGTTCAAAGGCTCACGGCAGTGAGTCCCGCACGGTGGAATACGCATACGACTGGTACAACAACGCCGGGGGGATAGTTCAGCTTTGCTGGCACTGGACAAGCCCGGAGGATTATGCCGTAAACGCCGGGGACAACCCTTGGTACAGCTCATTCTACAAAGAAGGCTCGAAACTCGACCTTGACAAGATCATGAACGGCGAGGACGAAGCGGGCTATCAGGCGTTGATGGACGATATCGACAATATGTCAAACGAGCTTGCAAGGCTGCGGGACGCAGGAGTTCCCGTTCTCTGGAGGCCGCTCCATGAGGCGGCGGGAGGCTGGGTCTGGTGGGGAGACTGCGAGCCGGAAAGCTATATCAAGCTCTGGAACATAATGTACGACAAGATGACCAACGAGCATAATCTTACCAATCTCATATGGGTATGGAACGGGCAGGATCCCGCTTGGTACCCCGGAGATGAGACCGTTGACATCAACGGCTGGGACATTTATGCGGGAAATCACGTTGACACCTCTCAAAGCGGACGTTTCGAGGATATGGCGCACAATTACGGCGACAAAACAAAGCTCATTGCCCTTACGGAAAACGGCTGTGTTATGGACCCGGACAAGGTTATGAACGACAACGCCCGCTGGCTTTTCTGGGGAACATGGGCAGACCCTTTTACCATGAAGCTGGGTGTTGTCCTCAATGATGAATACACCACCATCGAGCTGCTGACAAAGGCGTATAATCATGAGAGGGTTTTAACGCTTGATGAATTACCCGATTTGAAACATTACGAATAGAGACTGGGGGTGTGAGCTTCGCTCACACGAGAGGCTAGAGGCTAGAAAAAATTCCGTGGGCGTTTGGGAAATGCCCACGGAAATTTTTTTATTTTCCTTGACAGGCGGGGGATTTTGTGGTATAATATGTACAGGTTAAACAGAACAGAATGTCTCGGCAAAAGCATTATTGTAAAGGCGGTGAATCGGTGAACGGTATGCCCATAACCGACTTGCAGTATAAGGACGAGCTTCGCAAAGAGCTTGACATACTTGAAAGAAGGCTTGAACTTCTTAAATCAAAAAAGTATGACGAACTGCAAAAAGAGCTTGAAACGGATATAATACGCATTAACAAATCCTTGCAGTATTGACTGTGTTCCGTGGGCGTTGGAAATGCTCACGGAAATTTTTTTGAAAATATTTTTTTAATTTTCCTTGACAATTATGTAATTGTATGTTATAATGTATGCAGGTTGGAAATTGGGGAGAATGCTTCGGTAAAGGCGGGGAATGATATGACGAATAATGCGGAAACGATAGAACGTTTGGCACGGGATTTGGAACGTCATAAAATCCTTGACGATTTGAAATCATGTAAAAGTATGAGCGATATTCAGGAACTTATAAAAAAGTATGAGGCACTTTGCGCCAATTCCTGAATTTTATGGGTTCACGTCGTTCCGAAAAGGTGGGGGATATAATGAACAGCGAACTTGCAAATACTCTTCTTGATGAGTACGCAATGTTGGAACTTATCATACACGCACCCGATTCCAAACAGGAAGCGGAATATCAGAAAGGGCTTATCAAAACAAAACTTGAGACCATGGGCATTACGACAACAAACAGGCTTGACAGGAAAGACGATAAGTAACATAAGCATACAAAGGCGGTGAACGATATGCCGGACAAAGAGAGGGCGGACGCAAGGAAAACAATGATCTATGACCTGCGGCTGCTTATTACGGCTAATTCGGAAAAAACCGAGTACACAGCCGAGGAGCTTGTACAATGGCTTGACGAGATAGCAAGGGCGCAGGATCAGGCGTAAAGTCCGGGGTTTTAAATTCTCTTGAAAATCAAGCGGACTTTACGGTTTGACAAAACCGGGAAATGCTGTTATAATAATAAGGGCGGTGAATGATATGCCTAAAAATCCTTTGACTTACAGCGATATAAAGGAAATCGAAAAGATACTTGAAGAACATAAGGCAATTGCAAGCGAGGAGACTAAAGCCAAGATAAATGAGATAATCTCAAAGCTGGGCGATTTGGAAATAAGGTCATGACCAAAAACACCTTGACGGTTTGATTCTGACCTTACGGCACATTCATAAAAAGTTTACAAAATTTTTCAAAGAAAGGATTGACAGCGTTGTGAAATTCCGCTATAATTTGACAGACAGACAGACAGACAGACAGA
>JAMOZU010000106.1 GCA_023667745.1 Ruminococcus sp. | reverse complement strand
ATAAAATGAAGATTGCAATAGTGGAAGACGAAGATATTTTTGCCCGTAAACTATGGGAATTACTGGAAAATTTTTTTAAGGTCAGCAGGATAGAAACGGAAATAAAAAGGTTCGACGACAGTTCTCCCCTGCTGGAAGAAACGGAAAGCGGGGAAAAATACGAGCTGATATTTTTTGATATACAGCTCAAAAACAGCGACGGCATGGAAGCGGCGGGAAAACTGCGGGAGCTTGGCTGCGGCGGGGATATAATATTTGTTACCGGAGCGGAGGACAGGGCTGCGGAGGGGTACGAGGTGGATGCTTTCGATTTTATTGCAAAGTCAAAGCTGGACGAACGCCTGGAAACGGTACTCAAACGTTATCTCAAACGTCTCGGCGAGGGGTCGCTGTACATACCGTCAGCGGACGGCGGCAGTGCGGTGATACCCTTTCGGGAAATATATGCGGCAGAATCCCGGGGGCGGCGGACGGTGATACACACGGTTACGGGAAAACTGGAAACCAACACGGCTGTGGGGAAAATTGCGGAGAGTCTGCCGAAAGGGCGGTATTTCGAGGTACACAAGGGAGTGTATGTACGGCTGGAAGAGATACGCTCGGTAGACAGGGACAGGCTGAAAATGCGGGACGGCTCGTTCTTCCCGGTAAGCAGGAGGCAGAGAAAGCCGCTGATGGAAGAATTATTGAGGACATGCGGATAGAGAAGCGGCGATTTGTTTTGGGCAGACATTTCATTTGCAAATATGAGGGGGATATATTTGAAAAAAAATTTTGATTTGACTTTTTTAGGCGTACTGATATGCGCCGTTCTGCTTAATGTTATGATATGCTTTACAGGCAGCGGCAGGGGGGAATATGCCCTGACGGAGAAGGGTGCTGTAAAGCGGAGCGTTATCCGGGCGGCAAGAGATATTTTAAGCGAATTTGACGTAAACGAATATGGGGCGGCACTGGAAAGGCTGACGGGCGAGGCAGAGTCTCTCAGGGAATATGCCGAGGCGAAAAAGCGGCTTATAAGGGGTGCGGAAAGTCTCCCATATCTTGGAAAATACACAAGGGCGGAAGCGGAGGAAATTACGGAGCGGTATGTGTACAGCGAAAGCGAGGTGCAGTCCCGCTTAGAGTTGTTGGATTATTGCATAGAGCGGCTCGAATATTCTTTAAGCTATAAAGATTACATAGCAAAGATAAGGGAAAATGCGGAGAAAATGTCAAAGGCGGGGATATTCGACGGCAGCATTGTCAGAGTGGCGGTAAGGACGGCGGCGGACTTTTACGGCATGGAAAATCTGCGGATAAGCGCAGAGCCGGAAGAGGGGATCGGGCTGGCGGTAAGAGGCGGCGTCTGTGACCTGCTGGCTGCTGCGGCGGCGGTCATATGCGGCTCACTGTACGGCGCAATGGCAAGGAAATTTGCGGGAGGGGGGCGATTGCGGCAGGCGGGGTATGGGGCGGCGTTCGTTATTGGGATATGCTGCATTTACGGCGGGAATATTCTGGCGGCGGAAAAGCTGCTGGGTTTGGGAGAGCTTTCAAGGGCGGTACAGTCGATAAGTCTGTTCCGTTCCTGCTGTTATCCGCTGTCGGCGGGGGCTTTTTTGGCGGCGGGGGTGATATGCAGGGCGGCAGCGGCGTTGGGAGTTTATCTGCTGTCTGCGGGGACGGCGGCTGCGGAAGAAAAACGGAATAAAGCGGCGGGTGCGGCGGCGTTATCGGTCATATTGATCCTTTCGGCTGTGCTGTCCTCTTGGGAAACGGGCTATCCCTATAAAATAACGGGGGTATACAGCCATGTGAAAATTTTCGGGGAATCCGCTGACCCTGCGTTTCTGATGATATTGGGGATAGCCGCCGGTACGATTCTATGCGGGATATTCTCTTCACATTCCGTAAAAGCCGCAATAGACATGGCAAGGCAGCAGGCGCAGGTCGACCGTTACAACAGGATAAACGAGCGATGGACTGAGGCTCGGCAGATACGCCATGACATAGGCAATCACATGGCGGCAATCTCGGCACTTCTCGACAAGGGAGACGTCGAGGGCGCAAAGAAATACCTGGGCGAGGCACAGCGGGAACTGCTGGGTACTTCCCTGCCTGCAAGGACAGGCTCGGCAGCGTTGGATATGCTCATTGCCGTCAAGGCTGACGAGATGAAAAAGGGCGGCGTATGTCTTTCGGCTGAATTTACGGCGGAGTTCAGGGACGGGGCAATATCGGATTTCGACCTTTGCGTTATTTTCGGGAATCTGCTTGACAATGCTTTTGAGGCGGTTTCAAAGCTTAACGGCGGGGACAGGACGGTACGGCTGACGGTAAAGCGGCAGATGGATATGGTAATGATCTACTGCGAAAACAAATACATTGGGGAACGCCCGTCTGCCGGGGGATTTGCCACATCAAAGGCGGACAAGCGTTCCCACGGGCAGGGGCTTAAAGGCATACGGCGGGCGGCTGAACGAAGCGGCGGACATATGGACATACGGGACGGGGACGGGATATTTTCGGCGGCTGTTATCGTAAAAGGGTAAAAATACCGCAGTATCGCCTGTCGGGGCAATGCTGCGGTATTTTTGTGAAACCTGTAATACAAGCCGGATCTTTACAAATGCCATTTCTTGAAATTTTTCCCCAAACCTTTGGTTTTCAGCTTCAGTCCCACGGTGACGGCAATGACCGCCGCAAGGGCTGCTGCTGCCGTAACGGCTATCCATACGCCTGAGGTGTTCTTTTCGGAAACGGTTTTTGCCGTCACGGAAGATACGGCTGTTTTATCCGTTCGGGGAAGAGGTACGTCGTCTGTATCTCCTATATCGGCGATTTGTGGGGCAGGGGAAAGGTTTTCCTTGGTGGGAATGAGTGCGCCGCTGTTTTCATCGGGGGTCACGGGAGTTACAGAGGCAAGTCCCGAAACTATCCCCTTGCTCTCGCTGTAGCCTGCCGCACCGGAGGGAACGTCGTTTTTAACTGTAAGCATTCCGATGGCATTTTCAATTGAGAGAACGGCATTGTCAATGTCCGTTTGCAGAGCATAGGGGTCGGCAAGTACTTTTTCACCGTTGGCAACGGCTGCCGCAAGGGCTTCATAGCTGCTGTCGGTGTAGCCTGCGCTGCCGTACTCCCCTGCCCTTGCCAAGGCGTTCACCAGTGCGGAAGTATCGGCGGGGCGGGGAGCCGATTCGGGAGTCCCTGCGCTGTCATCGTTATAGTTATGGTAATTTTCTCCGTTGACGGGAGCCGTATCGGGTGTGTCCGTTATGTTCGGCGTGTTCCCGTAATCCGGAGAGGATCCATCGGGGAGATCGAGGAAATAACTGTCATCGGAGATTTCCTCCGCTCCGTTGTCAGCCGCTGACGGAGTGACGGCGGGAGTCGGAGTGCTGCCCGAACCGCCGTTTGCCGTACCGCCCCAAACATCGGGAAAATTCCATGTATTGTTCCAGGATCCCGTGGGTGCAGCGGGAGAGGAAGGGGCAGAGGTTGACGAGGGTGATGACGGTGCTGCCGGAGAAGACGGAGAAACAGACGATGAATCGGACTGATACGGCTCGCCCGAAACGGTCACGCTTACCGCCGAAGGGTAGGCAATATCCCCCGAAGGTGACACAAGCTCGCCGTTTTTCACGAATTTCACCGAGTCGCTTACAACGCTGACGCTTGCCTGCGTTTGCCCGCCGTCGGAGGCTACTCTCACGCTGCCTAAGGTAAGATGACCGTCCTCGGAAAAGAGACTCTCCGTACCCGCAAGGTAGATGTTCAGCACGCCTGAATCCTTTTGGTATCGGCTTTCGGTTATCTTTGCGGCAATGCCGCCGTCGGGGATAAACTCGGCGTTCACATTCCCCTCCGAGCCGATGTTCAGGGATATTTGCATTGAGGCTGTTCCGTCGGCCGCCTCGGGAAAATATACCTCCAGTACGGCCTCACTGCCGCTTGCCTGCAATATGACCTCGTTGCCCGACCGGGCGGCCGCCTCCGTGGACAATGCCCCGGACAGGCAAAGGACAAACGCCGCCGCTGTCAGTCCCGTCAGACTTTTGCCGGATATTTTATTGTTAATGTTCCTTTTCATATCAGTTTACCTCCGGCTCAAAGTCCCAGCTGTCCTGCTGACCGAAATAATCGGAAATATCGGCTTTTGAGGTAACGTCTGCCGTATCTGCGAACGCTTCGGGGAACACCGTTTCCCAGCCGCTGTCGGGAGCGAGGAAGTTGTCGGGAACAGTCGTTTCTGTTACGGTCTCCTGCTCGTATGGGAGTTCGGGAAGGGAAGTTTCGGTCTCGGTCTCGTATGAGGTTTCGGGAACGGTGGTTTCGGTTACGGTTTCCGTTTCGGCAACAGTTTCGGTAATTTCCGTTTCCGTAAGCTCGGTTTCGGTTTCCGTGAGTTCTGTTTCGGTCTCCGTCTCCGTCTCAAGAGGGTCTTCCTCAAAGGAAACGTCACCGGAAAGGCTTATCATGGGAAGGTCTATGGGCATATCCACAAACAGTGTATCGCTGACAAGCCGCTCGCCCTCGTTGGTAAAGGCGTTGTTCACACGGTAAAGCTCCGCACGAACTTTGCTTATTCCCGCTGTTGTGAAGCCCTCGCCCGGCTCTGTCCAGTATATCCATACGCCGTCTGCGGTGTCCCCGATAAGTCCGCCTGCCGGGTCGTCCGCAAGGATAATCTGATGCGCCGCCATATATCCGTAACCGTCAACTCCGCCTATCACATTTCCGCTTTGGTCAAAGAGAATTACCGTGCTGTAGGCGGGATTGCCCTTGTACGCTCCGGTGAATACGGTCGAGCCTGCGGGGATAATATCTCCCTCGCCGCCGCCGTATCTGTAGTCTGCGGAGAGAATGCCTATGGCGGGAATGCCGTTGAGAGTGCTTGCAAAGCCCACATCATCGCCTGTTACGCCCAACACGTCAAGCTCGGAAATGGCTACGGAAGAACCGTAAACCGCAAGTTTAACAGCGTCCGCTTTATAGGTGCTTATGTATTTCCCATCGGCGTTTTCAAAGAACACGGTTTCTCTGCCTTCCATAATGCCGCTTGCCGCCTGCCGCCATTCGCCGCTGTCTGTTCTTACAAACAGGGTGTAGCTGCCTGCGCTGCCCATATACTTAAATCCCGATACAGTCTCGAACTTGTTGAACTCCAGGGTAATTTCGGCATTTCCCGAAACAACGCCCGAATACGTGGTGGAAAAGTCGTTGTCGATAGCAAGGAGAGCAGGGTCTGCCGCCGCGGGTGCGCAGGGCATATCATCGTAGCCTTGCTCACTGCCGGAAACCGTATTTGCTGTTATGCCCGCTGCGGTAACAGTCCACCAGGTCTTGTCAAGACTGCCGTCGTCGCTTATCTTTATAGGCTCTAACGCCTTGGGGGCGGAGCGGTAAAGGAATTTGTCGATAACGGTTATCTCATAGGTCACCACCCTGTTGTTGAGCCCCGATGCGCAGTCGGTAAATACGTCATATTTTGTAAAGCCCACAACCTGCCTGTTTACCTTGCCGCCGGAGGTGGTGCAGCGGGTTATCTCATAGCCCAGTATCTCATCGGCGGGAATATTTTCGGCGGAAAGAATGAAGTTCACACGGGCGGGGTCGTTGTAATCAACGAACGCCGCAGTACTGCCGCCAACTGCGTTTACAGTGCCGCTTGCGCCCAGTGCGCCGCCGTAGGGGTGTTCCATGCGGTAAACTCTCGAATCGTCGTCGGCATAGTAAATTGCTCTTGTTTCCTTATCAAACTGGCTCGCATAGGAAATTGTTGCGCTGTCGGGAGTTTTGCCCCAACGCTCGAAAAATTCCAGTACATTCTTGCCCGAAGCGGCGCATGCCAGCCGCATAAGGTTCTGATCCGTGCCGCCGCCCAGAGTAAGCGTTACTCCGCCCGGAGCGGGAGCAAGAGAAGGAGTGCGGGCATAGTAATCCATGCGGGCATAGAAGAGGTTTGCCAGCTGTTCCGAATGGTTATCGAAAGTCTTGTAATTGTAGGAATTGTCATAGGCAAGGTGAAGCTGCCAGTAAAGTCCCAGCTGTGTTGCAAGGTTGGAAGACTGCCCCTTTGAGTTTGATGTCACCTTGCTGTAGATGTTGTCATATGTAAACCGCATTCCCCCATTGCTGTCCTTTGCCTGAGCCAGCTGTGCATAGTAGTTGTTGGTTATTTCGGCAACTTCATAGGCGTTCTGATTAATGCAGTGACCTATTTCGTGGGCAATGCCCCAGCCGAAATATCCGCCGCTTAAATACCGCCCGCTGTCATCGGAAACAACGCCGCTGCCTGACAGCATACTGCTTGTCTGCGCCCATTCGATGCCGATATGGTTGCCTGCGGCATACATAAACGCTCCGCTGAACATTCTCTGATAGCGAATGTTCAGATGGCCGCTCGGAAGCCTGTCGACCTCATTTGCCGCACTGTCATTGAGACCTTTATGCTGATAGAAAAGATGAAGCATATCCTCAATTGCGTTTGCAGACCTTACAAGCTGCGCCGCTTTGTCGTATGTATCACCATTGCCCGTGCCTGCCAGTATCTGCTGTGCCGGGAGGGACAGGAGCATATCGTCAAGGAGAATGTCGGCCGCACCAAGAATGCAGTTGTGCGGGTCGTAAGCGTAACGGTTCACATTGCTGTTGGCAGACGCAGAATGATGCTCGCTGTGAAGCTGTTCCATTTGGGAAACATAGATTTTAAGCATGGTGATATAGTCCTGCGCTTTGGAGATTTTCTCGCTCTCATCGGTAACGCCGTAAAGGTCAAGTACCGGGACTTTCACGCCGCCGCTTACCCTTACCGCATAGCGGTCGTTATTATTGCTTCCGGTGTACTGAATATACAGCGCACCCCCCGACTCAACGTCTATGGACTGAAGTTTCGGAATGTCTACAACGTTTGCGCCCACTTTGAGAGTGGCGACAGTATTTGCAACCGTCCCCGACTCCGAATGATACTGGGAAGCAACAAGCTGTAAGTTGGTGGCCTCGCCCGTTTTCTTGGTGTTGTGACCTACATAAACGGTAACCGTATCTCCTGCCGCCGCCGATACGCCTATGGGCTGCCAAGCGTTAAGCCCGCTAAAGCCTCTGCCAATGTCTGCGGTGGTTATCTCATTGTGGATATACACGGGAGAGGAGAGGTTCTCGCAGTTAAGTATAGCCTCGGCATTGTCAAGCTCCGCTTCGTAAAGCTCCTTGTCCGGGTTCAGCTCGCCGCTTTCCTCTTCGGGAGTGTTGAGCCGCTGTCTTAATGTGTCGATAGTATTCTGTGCTACGCTGTCGTTTAAAACAAGGTGAAGATCGTCGGTATAAAGATTTGCAATGTCGTCTGCTATGGTATCGTAATGATAGAAATAGACCTCGGAAACATTTATATTCCCGCTGGCAACATACCTTGCCAAGCCTATCTGTATCTTCTTTACCTGCGCTTTTTGGGGCAGCCTTAAAAGATAGTATGCCCGCCCGCTATTGTCGGTCTTTCTGACGGTGGAGACCTGATTATAACCCAAGGAAGTAAGGTTTCCTGCGCCGTCCCAATAGTTTATTTTGGTGTAGAACAAGGCGGGGCTTGTGGGGATAGCCTCGCAAAGGGCGATAGTCTGAATGGCGTATTCCTGGTCAAACTCGTAAACAAGCCCTTTATTGCCCATGGTGTTATAGCCGCCGTCGTCCCATGTGTTGCGGTAATAATAGGAGTTGGGGTCGTGATCCACAGTTCCCCATGCTGTCCTTGTTTCGTCTAAGGGGCTGTTCATCATGCTGCCGCTGCTCTGGGAAGCAGAAATTATATGCTGCCCCCTCTCCCCTGCCGTACCTCTGTTGATAAGCATATATTCGGGCATTTTCGGTGCAGATGCGTCGGTGGTGGAAGCGGCTGCCGTAAGGGACGGACCGCTTTCGCCGAACTCATTGGCGGCGGTGACATAGAGAAGATATTCCGCCTTGTCCGCAAGGTCGGAAAGCACATAGGAAGTCGCCGTGATATGCCCTATCTTTGTGTATTCGGATTCGTTGCGAAGTTTATAGTAAAGGTTATAATATTCTGCATCCTCCGCCTTTTTCCAAGAGGCGGTTATACTGCGGAATGCTCCCGCAGCAGTAAGACCGTCGGGGCGGTCGGGCTTTGAAGAGGCTTTGGGGGTAACGGTAACAGATGCGCTGTACCCGCTTTTCCACGAGCCGTTTACCGAGCGGACTTTTACCGTATAAGGCGTGCCGTTGGTAAGCTCCTTGTCCTTAAAGATGGTAACTTTAAGGGAGCAGTCGGCGAGCGTTATTGTATCGCTTGCAGTCCCCGATGTTATCG
>JAMOZU010000105.1 GCA_023667745.1 Ruminococcus sp. | reverse complement strand
CATTCACCGCTGTTTGATGCAGCTTTCCACCATGTCCTTTCACATTCGTCCGCTGCTAAGTCAGCCGAATGTCCCGATATACAGGAAGAGGCGGTCATATCTTTCTTGTAGCTGAGCAGCATCCACTTCGGTTCCCGCCATGGGTCAAAGCGTGCCTGCTCCACCTCAAAAGGCCAATCACCGTAGCGTTGGTTGCAAAACAGCTCGCCTTCCTCGTCAAATCCTGCGGGAAACAGCCCCACTCGACGCTCAAAGCTGTGGTTTACGCTGATACGCATGGTGGAGGCATGCCAAAAATTCCCGAACTTATCTTCCATAGTACTTCCATGTCCCGCTCCCGGCATAAACCCACCGGGGCGATAGGAATAGGGATTGTTTTTCGCATAAGTAAACGGACCCAAAGGACTGTCACCGATATAAACGCCGTCGGAATATACATTATGCTCAGCACCGGTGGCAGCGTATTGAAGATAATATTTCCCGTTATGCTTGGTCATCCATGCCCCCTCAATATAAGGTGCGCTGCCCCCGGCAAGCATACGCATAATACGTTCATTCATTGTTTTTGGCGGCGGCATAATGTGATTTTCTCCGTTGCGCTCAAAGCCGTGATGTGCCGTATCGCTTTCTATCAGTCCTTTGGGCTTGCCGATAGGAGCCATGGTTTTAGGGTCAAGCTCTACACCGTATATGGGCTTTTGATTGGAGCAGCCCCAATAGAAATATATTCGACCGTCGTCGTCCCAAAACATATTCGGGTCCCAAAAGGTCAGCGTTGCTGCCACTCGCTCAAATTTCCCCGAAATCGGATCTTTGGTGCGGTAGAAAGGACATTTGCTGTTCCGTTTGGACGCACAGAAATACATATACTCGCCTACAACTCTCACATCGGGTGCATAATCGTGAATGGGCAGACCCTTCAGAGGATAATATATCCATTCCGTTAAATCGTCCGACACCCAAAAACCCGCCGACATAGACGGAAACAGATAATATCGTCCGTGAAACAGAATCAAGGAAGGATCGGCGGCCTCACGGCAAATGGCATGACCGTAAAATTTTCCGTGAAATTGATACCGATATGACAAATTCAGCGGATTGCAGATATAACTCATAGGCAGCACCTCCATAAGCATGTTTGTGCAAATTAACAAAATTAAATAAACTTTGTTAATCTTTATTATAGATAATACATCATTTCTATTGACTTGTAATGCAATATCGGTTATAATATTGTAAGTTTGTTCTTGACGGAGGTGTTTTTTTGAAAAATCCCGATGAATTTTGCAAAACCTTTTATGTGTCGCACTTTCTGCCGATTTCCTACTACGAAAACGGAAAGGAACTATATACTGCGGGTTTTCCCGAAGGAACGCCGTCTTACGGAGCAATTTTACAAGCTCTGCTTACTATGCCGCAGAGCCCCGCAGTTTATATGATGCCCGATGTAGGTCTATACGGGCTTGTTCGGCTCAAAAATCCCTCCGAATATATAGTTGTAGGACCTGCCCGTTCGGGCGAGGTCTCCGAGCGGACGGTTCATGCATATATAGTCGGTCATATCATCAGCCGAGAGCGACAGGCGGATATAGAGCAATTTCTCTGTTCCATTCCCCATTTCAGCTATAACCGCTTTGTCTATCTTCTGCTGCATTTACATCTTGCCTTGAACGAGGAGGCTTTGTCTATGCAGGAACGGTTCGATGGAAAAGGTGTACAGTTGGATCAAAAAATTGCTGCACGACACGCCGATAAAGCCTACCAAGCCAGAGATGAACGCCATCAGCACGGAACCTATTTCTTTGAGCGTCAGCTGCTGGAGCTTGTCGGACAGGGCGACCCCGAGCGAATACGTGCTTTCCTGTTGGAAACCGCTGCAAACCTGCGGCTTGAGGAGGGTGTATTGGCGGATACGCCGCTGCGGCAGGCAAAAAATGTTTTTGTGGGACTCGTTACGCTTGTCGGCAAGGTAGGAGCTATCCCCGGCGGAATGGACGTTGAACAGGCATATCAGCTTATAGATACCTATATTCAAGAATGTGAACGTCTTCAATCCATAGACGATGTCAAGAATTTGCAATATAATATGCTGCTTGATTTTACAAGCCGTGTGCAGCAGTCCAAGCTGCCCGGCGGAATCTCAGATGAAATCTTTTCGTGCATCCAATACATCGGTGCGCATCTTAACGATGTCATATCCGTTCAAGACGTGGCGGAGCATATCGGCAGGGGAAGAACGTATTTGGAAAAGCATTTTAAGCTTGAAACGGGAAAGAGCGTGGGAGAATATATTACGGAATGTCGAATGAGGGAAGCAAAAAATCTGCTGAAGCATACAGACAAGTCTCTTGCCGAAATCAGCGACTATCTTCATTTTTCCAGCCAGCCGTATTTTCAAAATGTCTTTAAAAAGATGTTCAGAATTACTCCTGCAATGTACCGAAAGGAACACTCCGATTAAACACAAAAAAATCTCCTATAAGTATAAATTTATAATATTACGGTTGATTTTACATTACAATAAGAGATTTATCTGATAAAATTAAAAGTAAAGTTGTGATATTATACAAATTAGACTGAGGATGATAAAAATGATTGTTGACATTAACAATTCATGGCGTTTTCGCCGCACCGATCAGCCTTTTGTTTCGGTTGATCTTCCCCATGACGCAATGCTGACCGAGAAACGTGACAGCAGCTGCCGCAACGGGGTCAACTCCGGCTATTTCCCCGGCGGAAAGTATATCTACGAAAAGACATTTGAAATCAGCGGCAAGGACGTAGGGAAAAAAATCGTTTTGCATTTTGAGGGCGTGTACCAGAACTGTACCGTTATCCTCAACGGCAAATCGGTCGGTGCGCATAAATATGGCTACACGGCTTTTGACGTGGACATTTCCGACAACGTTCAAGCAGGTGAAAATTGTCTGAGGGTAGATGTGGATAATTCTCTGGAACCCAACTGCCGTTGGTATTCCGGCTCCGGCATTTACCGCCCTGTCAGCCTGCTTATCGAAGAGCTTGACAATCCCAAAATCGTAACAAAATCTTATGACCCCGCAGTTATCGAAGTGACCGCAGATGCGGACAGCGTAGAAATACTCGACGGGGATATTGTAGCGGCGGCGGGCGTTCCGGGCGAGATTACCGTTCCGAATGCTAAGCTGTGGAGGGCGGAAAGTCCGCACCTTTATACCTGTGTTATCCGCAAGGACGGGAAGGAACGGCGTACCGTCTTTGGAATCAGGCTTTTGGAATGGGATGCAAAAAATGGCTTGCGGGTAAACGGACAGCGTATTTTGTTGAGGGGCGGCTGTATACACCACGATCACGGTGTACTGGGCGCTTGTGATTTTTATGATGCAGAATACCGCCGTATTTCTATTTTGAAGGATAATGGCTTTAACGCTCTGCGAATTGCCCACAATCCCGCCTCGCAGATCACACTGAGCATTTGCGACAAGCTCGGTATGTATGTGATGAATGAAACCTTTGACGGCTGGTATGTTCCGAAAACATATCACGACTATGCCCGTTGGTTTGAGTCGGAGTGGAAAAATGACATCACGGCTATGGTCAAAGCTGCCTTTAATCACCCTTGCGTTATTATGTATTCTCACGGAAACGAAGTTTCGGATACCGCTTCGCAAAAGGGAGCGGAAACCTGCCGTATGCTGACGGATTTTATACACGAATTGGACGATACCCGTCCCGTTACGGCAGGAGTAAACGTATTGCTCAATGTTTACACTATGTTGGGAATAGGAGTTTACAAGGACAAGGGCGAATATAAAGCAGAACCCTTGCCCAAAAAGGGCGGCTACAAGGAAAAGAAAACAGGCTCTGCGTTTTTCAACGCTATGGCGGGAAAGTTAGGCAGTCTGATGTTCTATATGGCGGCGGGCAAAAAAGGCGACAAAGCCTGCAAGGGGGCTGCCGACGGTCTCGACGTTTTGGGCTTGAACTATGCCGCCTCCCGTTATGATGACGACGCACGTAATTATCCAAACCGTTTGATGGTAGGCAGTGAAACCATGGCGGCAGATCTGCCCTACAACTGGGAGCGTGTAAAAAAATATCCTCAGGTACTGGGCGATTTTGTTTGGTCGGCATGGGACTATTTGGGTGAGGCTTGTATCGGCGACTGGACCTATCATTCCTATAAAGGATTGCCGCTTCTGGCAGGTCAGGGTATGATCGACATTACGGGCAAACCGTTAGCGGCAATGTATTTTATGCAAACGGTATGGGGTATGCGCAAAACGCCTTTTATCGGTGTTCGTCCGCTTAATCATACAAAAGAAAAGCCTACCACAGGAGCATGGCAGTTTACAAATGCTATCGACAGCTGGACTTGGCACGGGTACGAGGGTACAAAGGCGGTTGTCGAGGTATACGCCGACGCCGCCTCTGTCAGATTGGAGCTGAACGGCAGAGAGATCGGCACAAAGCCTGTAAAAAAATACAAGACGATTTTTAAAACAAGCTATGCTCCCGGCACTCTTACCGCCATAGCATTGGATAAAAACGGAAATGAAATATCCCGTCACAGTCTGAACAGCGGCACCAAAAATATAAAATTATCTGCCGTACCGGATAAAAGGATATTGAAAGCCGACGGACAGTCGCTTTGATATCTCCCCATTGAATTTACAGACGAAAACGGAGAATTGATTCCATATATTGAGCAGCCCGTTACCGTTACAGTGGAAGGAGCCGCAAGACTGCAAGGACTCGGCAGCGCACTCTGCAAAACGGACGAAATGTATGTGGAAAACACCTTTAACAGCTACCGGGGAAGATTATTGGCCGTTATCAGAACAGGAACAGCTTCGGGAAATGTCACAATTAGGATTTCAAGCAAAAATATGCAAGCTGTAAAAATCGATTTGGAGGCAAAAAAATGAATATCCAAGCTATGGTAGAACAGCACAAAAAATACTTCAGAGAAAACGGAGCGGAGTGTGCCGTTGTTCTGAAAAAAGACGGTCGATTTCCGCTGGATAAAGCCGAGAAAATTGCAATTTACGGCAGCGGAGCACGTCATACGATAAAGGGCGGAACAGGCTCGGGCGAGGTCAATATGCCTTATGTTACCGTTGAAGAAGGACTCAAAAGCGCAGGCTTTACCGTAACGTCAAATCAATGGCTTGACGGATACGACAAACGCCTTGAAGAAGCAGAGGAAGAATTTTTGGCTAATATCAGAAAGGAAGCCCGCCAAAAGCATACGTTGGCAATTATGGTAGGAATGGGGCGGTCTATGGAGGAACCCGAATACGATCTTCCCATAAACGGAGACGGCGACACGGCAATATATGTGCTGTCACGTATTTCGGGAGAAGGCAGCGACCGAAAGCCGACCGAAGGAGATATTCTTCTGACAAAAACCGAAATACGGGATATTCTTAAGTGCAATGAAAAATATGAAAATTTCATATTGGTGCTGAACACAGGCGGTGTGGTGGATCTTACTCCTGTGACAGGCGTCAAAAATATTTTGCTTCTTTCACAGCTTGGCGCCGAAACAGGCAATATCTTTGCTGATATTCTGTTGGGACGCCAAAATCCTTCGGGAAAGCTGACTTCTACGTGGTTTGCCTGGAAGGATCACCCCGATATAGGAGAATTCGGTGACAAGGACGATACGGCATATAAGGAAGGCATATATGTGGGCTACCGATATTTTGACACTATGGGAATAGCTCCGATTTTTCCTTTCGGATACGGATTGTCGTGGACGGAGTTCGATATAAAAGCAGCGGATTTTGCTTTAAGCGGTGAAACGGTCACTGCCTCGGCGGATATAACCAATACGGGAAAATATCCCGGAAAACAGGTATTGCAGCTTTATGTATCCATACCCGAGGGTAAGCTTGAACAACCCTATCAGATACTTGCCGCATTTGCGAAAACGGGGGAGCTGAAACCCGGAGAAACGCAGCGTATATCCGTAAGCTATAACATTTCCGACCTTGCCTCTTATGATACCGAAAGGGGAGTATATATTTTAGAATCGGGCAACTATATAAACAGGATTGGAGCGGATAGCAGAAATACCGTTATAATAGGCAGCATCGAAAATAGCAGTGAGATAATTTGCGGACGGTTTGCCAACCTTTTCGGCGATTCCGGATTCTATGACTTTGTGCCTAAAAGAAGCGGCAAAGCAAAAACGGACAGCGAAAACACGGCGGCGCTTTCACTGTCGGCAGATGCAATTACCATCCGTGAGCCTTGCGAACATTCCGTTGAAATCAGCGAAACGGTAAAACGAATGACGGACGATCAGCTGATCAAAATGAATTTGGGCGCATTCGATCCGAAACAAGGTATACAAAGCATTATCGGCAGCGCAGCATTTTCCGTTGCGGGAGCGGCGGGGCAGACCTTTATGGAGGGCGGACACATCGGGATACCCACCGTTGTTATGGCGGACGGCACCTGCGGACTGCGCATCAGCAGGGAGTATATAAGGGACAAAAAAGGTCTGGCTCATGCCGTGGGAGTACCGCTGCCCGCATCTTTTATGAAACTTATGCCTAAGATTCTTGTTAAATTTATGGAAAGTCTTGGTTATCACCCCAAGAAAACCGATACTATTGAGCAACAGCTGACCACAGCCATGCCGATAGGCACTGCGGTGGCACAAAGCTTTTCGCCCGATTTTGCGGAGAATTGCGGCGATATTGTAGCTTCCGAAATGGCACAGTACGGTGTACATTTGTGGCTTGCTCCCTCTATGAATATTCACAGGGATATCAGATGCGGAAGAAACTTTGAATATTATTCGGAAGACCCCATACTCACCGGAGAAATTTCCGCAGCGATGATTAAGGGACTCCAAAAACACCCGGGCTGCGGTGCTACCATAAAACATTTTGCCTGCAACAATCAGGAAACCAACCGCACTCAAAGCAACAGCAGAGTAAGTGAACGGGCAATTCGTGACATTTATCTGAAAGGCTTTGCCATAGCAATAAGAAAAAGTCAGCCAATGGCGATAATGACTTCCTATAACCTTATTAACGGAATACATACAGCAGAACATCGAGGATTGTTGGAAAACTATCTTCGTGAAGAAGTCGGTTTTAAGGGGATAGTTATGACCGATTGGATCATTGCAAGCTATGCTACCGAAAAGAACTGCCGCTGGCCGATAGCAAATGCAGCAGGAGCGGCGGCGGCCGGCGGAAATTTGTTTATGCCCGGTTCAAAGTATGATTACAAGGTCATAGACAAGGCACTGAAAAACGGTAGTGTGACAAAGGAGCAGCTGATGAAAAATGCTTCCGAAACAGTTGGGGTAATTAAAAAATTGACGTCAGCAAGCAAATAAATTCTAAAAGTAAAAGGAGGCTTATTTTTTCTTCTTGTCAACGGTCACTATCACCGCTTATGGCAATCAGGAGGAATTGAGTACATTTTTGAGACAAATGCTGTGTCTTTCGAGTCAGTTATCGAAAGGATATTTGAATTTATAAGGATTTCATAATCGGCAGAAAAGGGGTGGATTTGAAATCGAAAAAGTTATTGTAATTATATTTAGCAATAAAAACGCCCCTCTTTTCAACGAAATAATGGATTTGTTAAATAAATATGACGAAACGGAAATCAAGGTTATAAGCGATGATCCCGTTATTTCAATTTCCGGGCTTGAAATACATACAAAAAGCCGAAAGACCTACTGCAATAAAAAGGAAATTACCCTTACAGCAAAAGAATACAGTTTGCTCCATTACCTTGCGGTAAATAAAGGCATAACTCTAACTTATGATCAGATTTACAATCATGTGTGGGGCAACAATGTCTATGGAAATGTAAACAATAATATAGCGTGTTATGTAAGCAGACTACGGAAAAAATTATGTGGTGTTTTTGCTGACGGAAGCGTTGATATTCAAGCTGCTTTTTTATTGCCAATTTGTCGAAGTCTGCGGAATAATACATAAAATTAAAGAATTTTAACATAGTTTTTACATAATAATGCTTTATAATATCAATGTTGATATTATTTTAAGGGTGACGACAAATTTAATGTAAATATCCCTTTCGAGAGGTGATATTTACATTGATCTACTTTTCTCTGCCTATTGTACAATTACATATTTTAATATCAAGCCCTGTAATCCGTAAAAGGATTGCGGGGCTTTTCTTTTCGACAAAATATAATGTAATTCCTCATATCTCACATTTAAAAATGATGTGCGTATCTGAAGTTGTTCGGATACGCACTTTTTTTATCGAAAAACATCGCACAGTACGGCAGAACGCTCCACGGGCTCCGCCGAAGGCTGTAAAATCATAAAACCCGAATCGAAATTTTAAGAATGGAGAAACAGCATGATGATTATAAAATATGATT
>JAMOZU010000104.1:8097-8382 GCA_023667745.1 Ruminococcus sp. | reverse complement strand
ATTTCAACTCACACGCCCACGAGGGGCGCGACTTCTTGCTGTAATTGTTTTTGCTGTTCCCGTTTTATTTCAACTCACACGCCCACGAGGGGCGCGACCTGTACCATGGGTGACAGGTCTATACTGCTAAGGTCATTTCAACTCACACGCCCACGAGGGGCGCGACCCATTACAGCTTCGGGATCATTAAGGCACCCAGATATTTCAACTCACACGCCCACGAGGGGCGCGACTAACTCCGTTTGCACTTTTGGTGACTTGTATGTCATTTCAACTCACACGCCC
>JAMOZU010000104.1:0-8087 GCA_023667745.1 Ruminococcus sp. | reverse complement strand
GGGGCGCGCCTCCCTTTACCGCAGTATTCCCGGATATATCAATAACGATTTCAACTCACACGCCCACGAGGGGCGCGACCCTATATGCAGTACACATAAGACCTTACCTCTACCATAGGCGGACAATTTATCATAAACAGGCTTGACTTATTCACAGCCTGTTCATAAACACAGCTTTATTTCCTGCGAACCTAACGGGAATTTCATATCATTAAGGGTTCGCAGACCCGTCTTGCGTGTCAAATTACTTTGCATTTCAAATTATCAGCACCCCCTCCAAATCGTATGTCTCCTTTGCGCCGTAATGTTCCACACGCCGCTTCCAATTATTGCCGAGATAGTAAAAACGCAGACTGTCCTTGCTTTCGTCTATCAGCTTGATAATGCTGTCCTTTACCTTGAGAAATGTCCCGTAATCAACATTTATCTCAAAGACGGAATTTTGCACCCGCTGACCGTAATCCCGGCAGAACTTTGCCACCTTGCGCAGACGTTTTTTTCCCGCGCTGTCCGCTGTGGAAACATCATAGCTTACAAGAACCATCACATCTATCACCTACTTCAGTAAATAACACGGATATTCTTCTGTCTCCCCTCGCACATACTTTGCAAGCAGTGCGCTCTGAACGAACGGAAGAAGTCCCAGCGGCATCTTTTCGTTAAGATACGGGTGAGTTATCACCGTGCGCTTTTTTTCCTGCCATGCCGTAAGTATTTTCTTCCTTCCGTCGGCATTCAGATAAACAGCACCGCCTTCCCGTACCTCGAAATCTCCGATATTCAGCTTTTTCAGATTTATCTCCGTCAGCACCAACCTCTCTGCTATACAGCGGGTCTCCTCTACCAGGTCGCAGGCTAAACTGCTTCTCCCCGAACGCAGCGCATGGAAAAATCCGTAACAGCTGTCAAGTCCCACGCTTTCCAGTGCCGAGGTGTACATGCTCGTCATTACGGTGTACAAAAAGGAAAGCACCGCATTTATCGGGTCAAGAGGCGGTCTTTTCGTCCGTGAGTGCATCTTGAAATCCTCTTTCTGATGAAGTATCAGCCTGTCGAAAATGTGAAAATATTCCTTTGCGCAAACACCCTCCACCCCCATTATTACCTCCCTGTCTTCAAGACTGTACACCCTCTCGATACCGTCCTCCAGACACTCTATACATCGACTCAGCATGCCGTCCGAATCAAGCTGCGGATTATCCCGCATGGAACGTCTGATAAGGTATCTCGTGTTCGACAGCTTGGCGGCAACGGTATTCTGCGCCAGCAATACAGGCGGCTCGGCGAATTTCTCAAACTGTGCCTTTCTCAGGAAAATATTCCCCTTTGTCTTTCCCTGAAGCCTTGCAAGAAATTTCCCGTTCGGCTGGAAAAAATTTATATTTATCCCATATTCCATGCACTTCCCCATAAGTGCAGGAGAACAGCCGGGATAGCAAAAACAGTAAATATCCTCGATATTTGAAAAGGGCATACGGAATTTTTCACTGTCTTCGCACTTGCACACAATGTTCTCTCCGTCCAGCGTGAGCCGGGCGGTCTCATCAAGGATATACAGGGAATTAAGCAGCCTTTTCAAGATATACCCCCCTCCTTCATTGACATAACAATGTCCTTTACGCTGTATTTGACCGACTTCGGGAAGCACAGGTCGGCAACAGAGCAGCCCGAGCATTTCTGCCCTTTCCTTCTGGGCGGTACAGCATGGCTTTCCAATATGCCGTTCATTTCTTTTATATACCTTTTCAGCATGGTGTCATAGGTGTCATACTCCGAGTCAAAGGGTAGCTCAATGCGCCTTCGTGTGTCTCCGTAATACAAAAACGCACGGCTGCTGCATCTGAATGTAAAATCGGCGCATACCTTCTGCGCAAACACCTGTATGGCGTCCGTGTCCCGAAAACCCCCGCCCTTGGGCGCTGTCGGCTTGTATTCTACTATCTGCACTCTGTATTTCCCGGAAAGCCCGGTTATCTCAACGCCGTTTTTGTCGGCTATGAACTCTATGCAGTCGGCAACGCCGTACAGGTCGTATTCGGGCAGATCGTTGTATATATCCACCGAACTGCGCACGACCTTGTTTTTATCGGAAGACCTGTGACTTCCGTCATGCACATGCCCGTGCAGCAGTTCCGAGTTTACCGTGAAAGCGTTTTCCGCCCAGTCCCGGTTTATCTCCAGCAGCGCAAACCGTCTCGGACAGTACATATAATGCTGAACCATGCGGATAGTCATAGTATCACGCTTCCTCACGTTCCCTCCTGACGTATAAGCAGGCTTGTTACTTTTTCGGTAAAAATTCCACCCCTTGGGGCATATTCTCATCAGCGGTGATGATATAATCCTCAAACCTGCGAGGGACATCGACATCCGCTTTCTTTTCCGCCTTTATCTTTTCAAAAAGCTCGCTCGCAGGTGCGTCCCCCAGAGCGGAACTGTGCTTGAAAACATACAGTTTCCGCAGGCACATTTTCCCCCTTGCCGCACTCCTGTCGTTTTCAAACATATTGATTACAGCCTCCCACAGCAGCTCCAGATCTTTCTCGCCGAATCCCGTTACCTTCTGCGCAAGCATTGCCGAAACATACCCCTCGCAGCGGTACAGTCCATAGGGGATATAGCTTTTCTTGCCC
The DNA here is from genome assembly GCA_023667745.1 of Ruminococcus sp. Classification (GTDB taxonomy): domain Bacteria; phylum Bacillota; class Clostridia; order Oscillospirales; family Ruminococcaceae; genus Huintestinicola. Next base: position 5,454 of record JAMOZU010000104.1, on the reverse strand, counting down.
ATTTCCGTATTGCCGCCCGCACTCTGCCTGTCCTCGGTAGTCTTTGCCTGACGTGTAATTGTTATCTCCTGCGGAAAAACAGGGTCAATGCTTTTGGCAAAATTTATCTGCACAGGACTTCTTACGATGCCGCAGGGGTCGTTTCCCGTACTCATTACCGCACCGAAAGTACGGACATCATAATAATTTCTGCATATGTATTCCTGCGCCTTTTTTACGTCATCGGGGTTTGCACCCTTCTTTCCCGTTTCAAGCCCCTGTTCCTTGTAAGCCTCCGTAAATTTGGAGTTCAGGGAACGGTCGGCTTTGATAAGGATATTATACCCCGGCTCGCCCTCCTTGGCAAGCTCGACAAAGTTGCGTATCTTCCTCTTGATGCAAACGTCTGTCACAATGCCGAAAGAAGTTTCCGGGTCTGTTCTCGGCATATTCCCTGCGTCCGGGTCTCCGTTGGGATTGCCGTTTTCCACGTCAAAGAACATCACAAATTCATACCTGTTTTTAATAGCATTTTCCATTACAAATCTTCCTTTCCGTTATCCTTTTTGTTGGATGTATAAAGTGCCTTGTTCTGCTGATAATAGCCTATGATAAACTTCCCCTGGGAATCGAGACCGAGAAAACGGGGGAATGTTCCCTCAAGCCCGTCCGTAATTTCACCGATGAGATTATTGTAAAAAACCGCTGTTCCCTCGGTGAGCTTGCGCATATGATTATTTGCAAGCTGTGACAGCTTTGGCATAATTACCGAGGGCCTTACGCATGCGGACGAAAAATAAGCGTCCTTTATCGTCCTGTTGAGGTCGCCCGAGGCGTCCTTCTGTATCTTTTCGTAAACGGCAAAAAGCCTGCCGCAAAGGTATGCCGGGTCTTTGTTCTCAGTATTGAGTGCCATGGTGATCTCCTCCTTTTTTCCTGCTCTGCGCAGTTTTCGATTGATACAAGCCTTGATGATCCCAATGCGTGTATCGTTCATTTTGATAAAACGGTTTTTCTCATCGTCGCTGTCGGTCTTTACCCGCCTTACAACGGTTTCAAGAAGAGCGTTGGGATAATCCGTGCCGTCGAACGCCGAAAGCATAATACTTGTTGTAAGCGGCGGAGGCAATGTTTTATTCTTGTTATCCTTGCCGCGCTTCGGCAAAACAAGTTGCTTTGTGATTTGACAAAAACGAATCTGCCTGTCATTTTCGGGATTTATTTGCATGTCCTTTTGGTGCTGCAGAAGATTGTCGATCACATCTCCGAACCTGCTTCGGTGCAGAAATTTCTGACATATCCGTGAACTGTTTGCTGTAAGCCCCGCAATGTAAAAGGTCACATTGCTGTCCGCCTCAAAGGACGTATCGCCTGTTGCGCCGCCCTTGACCTTATCAAACATACTCTGCATAAATTGCTCCGTCTCTGTTGCTCCCGGCGAGTCCGAAAGAAAGCTCCAGAATCTGTCGCATTCGTTGCTGTCGTCCTCTTTCATTGCAAAAAAGACCAGCACCATATCATCAATTACTGCATGGTGACTTTTATCTTCAAGGAGCATACTCAGCGTTGACGTATATTTTTTCATTGCAGGTTCGGAAATATTGCTGTTATACGACTGGGTCTTTCCGTAGGATTCAAATGCGGAATATTTCATACCCACCAGAACCCCACCTGTTGATACGCCCGGGAAATTCTTTATCTTATCATGTATCCTTGCCGTGGGAGCTTTTTCTCCGAGTATGCCGCATACAGGCAACTCCTCGCTTTCCGAAGCGGCACTGCCCGCCTTTTCACTGATAATGCGGTCATACTTTTCTTTGAACTGTTCGTCCTCGTCAAGAAATCCCCTGCCGCCCGTCAAAGCAAAACGGAAGTATGAATTTTTATAATCCTTTCCCAGCTTTAACAGCTCCGGGTTTTCCGTCTCCGCCTGCGGCTCCCATTTTTCTATGAACTTTCTGTAAGCAAGGCAAATTTCCGAATCAAGTCCGTCAAAAAACGCAAGCTCATGCTCTGCAAATGCCTTATGTGATTTTTTTGCCTTATCCGTTTTGTCCTCGGTCGTAAAAACGCCTTTGTCAAAATTTAGACCGAATATGTACAGCGGGCGGTGTTCGATAAAATTCGAGTCTATGCCGGGTTTCTGCGTTCTTTCGGGCAGCAGTACCTTTACAGGCTCAAGAGTAACGCTCTCTTTCCCGTTTTTCTTTTTCACAGGCTTTGATTCCCTCTCATCCGTGATACTTACAATATTCCCCTCCGGCGAAAGGTTTATCTTGAAATGTACCTTCTGCTCGCACCAGCCCTTAGGGATATCCTTTTCTTTACTGCCCCTTTCCCGCTTGTCCGCATAGTCGCACAACGCCTTTATCAGCATATTATTTCACCCCTGTCTCTGTACGCTTTCACGTCTATAACGCCATCTATCATATGAGGGCGGTAGTACATGGCGTCCGCCTCGTCGGAAAATTTCGGATCGTCCCAATTGCCGTTTACGGGTTTTCCGCCGTCCCTGAATTTCATACCGTAAAGCATATACCCAAGGTCAATATCCCCTTTAAGTTCGGGACTTACCCCGGACAGGTCAAACTCTTCCGCAAGCTCCAGCTTTTTCACTGAAAACTCTCTGCACCCAAAACACGGCTGACGGAAACACTGCCCCTTTTTCAATCGGCGAAGCATGATATTGTAATGCTTTTCCTCGCTTTCATCATCATGCTCCGAGCGAAGTCCCGTCATTTCAAAATGAAACTCAACGCCGTATTTCACGTCTTTGAGTACCATAGCCGCCCGCTGCGTCCTGTCCTCGGCGGAGTAGAGTGAAATATCCCTTTGATCTTTCATCTGCCCCTTTACCGCAGATAACGGTAACTTGCTTTTCATCTCATTCCGCCGTATATTTATAAACCTTATGGGATTAAAAACCACAATGCGGTCGATAACGAGTTTTACTGCCGGTTTCCAGTAGATGCTTTTTACCAGCCCTTCCATAGCAGAGACCGTGGGGACATCGTAAGACACTCGCTCCGTTTTCATTTCCGGCCGTGTAAAAAGCGCATAATCCCCCTCGGCGATTATTTTAAATCCGTAACTCATACCATCACATCCCTGTATTATTTTGCCGTTTATCGTCACCGTCTTGTAAAAATTTACACACTGATAAGTAAAATATACCGTATAACCGGAAAATTGTCAACAATATCCTGCGAATTTGCAATAATTTTGTAGAATTTTACAAAAAAGTGTTGACTGATATGGCAATATATACCAATGCGTGTTTCTAATTTCATCAAATCGTATCAAAACACCGACTTTTTCCGCTATACATAAATTACAGCTATACGCATTTATCAAACGCTTTCCGATATGAGCATATTTTATAATTTGCAGTCCTTCGGGATAATGATAGGAGAAGTTTGATTTATTTGCTATACTATACATCCCATTGGATTATTACCTTAAAATCGGCTGTTTTAGCCATATCAAAAGCAGTCCTTATATCATTGATGCTCTGAACCTTGACCACATGAGAGATCATATGTTTCATTTGAGCAGTGAATGACGGTTTTGTTTCAAGAAGTTCTACTGCCTTTTCAAAATCCGTTCGCCCCGAACGGCTTCGCCCGATCAATGTCAGCCCCAATTCCAATACCATTCGTGTGTTTATAGGCACAGCGTCCTCACTTACTCCGAGTAATGTCACGACACCCTCCGGAAGTATATTGTCGATTATCTGAGAGATTGCCGCAGCACTCCCGCTCCCGCCCACGCATTCAAAACAGTGGTCAAATTCAGGTCTGTTATGAACTTCGTTTACCGTTAATGTATTATCGACAAAAGTAAAATATTGCAGTTTTGTCGGATTAACACCAATAACGGTGATCACAGTTTCGGGAAGCAAGCATTTCAATATTGAACAGACAACATAGGACAATGCACCGTCTCCCCACACTGCAATGTGATCTCTGCGGTTACCTGCACGTTTTATGAATGTATTGACAGCGTGTATTCCAACACTGATAAACTCGGTAAATGCCGCTATCTCGTCCGGCAATTTATCTGAATAAGGCAGCAGAAAGCGAGACTCAACTGCCATAAGCTCCTGCATAAAACCGTCTGCACGGCTGGAACGGAATCGAGAATCCAGCCTGTAATTTTCTGCGTAATACTCGTCTTTTCCCGGAATGTTCGGCAGCAAAATTACCTTCTGTTTAGAATCGAACGTCCCTGCCGGATCATATAAAACCTCTCCGCATGCCTCATGGATAAGCGACAGCGGAAGTCTTTTCCGCAATATATCCGGATTTCGCTGACCAAAAAAATACCGCATATCTGCCTTACAGACAGACAAGAATTTCGGTCTGACTATCACGCCTTCTCCGAGTGAGAGATCATTATAAGCAGTCTCTATAACAAACGGTTTCACAAGTTTATACTGCAAAGCTATCATTATTCATTTTCTCCATCATTATCTGTGCCATTTTATAGTCGAACGGGTAGGTTATTTTGATATTTGTAACGCTGCCTTCCACCATATGGACCTTGTAACCTTTTATCATGAACATTTTGCAGGCATCGGTCAATATGCTCAATTCCTCTGCTGTCATTTCACTGTAGACCTTCTCAAACAGACCGATCCTGAAACTTTGCGGAGTCTGCCCTTGATAAACCTTGCTTCTGATGGGAATATCCGTTATTTGGATATTGTCTTCAGAATAAACGATCGTATCCGTTGCGGGAATAACAGTATCACAAACACCGAATTTTTCAGCGGCAGAAATGTTGTCCGATATCATTTTCAGTGTAACGAACGGTCGCACCGAGTCATGTGTTACGATTATGTCATCGGCTGCGCCGCCCATACGCTTTGCTTCCCTGATTATTGCAAGAATAGTACTGTTCCTGTCACTTCCGCCTTCCACAACGGTAACAGCTTCCACATTCGGGAAGTACTTCATCTGTAAGCTGCGCATATATTCTATCCAATTTGCGTTCACACCGACTATTACATGATCTATCTCATCATGCACCAGAAATTTTTCTATAATGTGAACTGCCATGGGCTTCTCATTCAGCGGCAGAAACTGCTTCGGTACGGTGTAGTTGCCCATGCGGCTGCCTGTTCCGCCCGCCAATATTCCTCCAAATACCATTTTTTCCTCCATGTTAAATTATATAAAATTTATTAACTCTTTTTAAATACAGGTTATACAGACATATGAAAAAAATATGTCAATATATTACTTTTTATTATATCACTTTTAAAAGCAAATGTCAAGCGTCTGCCGGAAAAAACACAGGGCAACGGCATTTGCACTTGAAAAAAATAAAGGGTTTGAAGCTTGAAAAAACGATTTGATTGGTGTTGATAAAAAATTAACGATAAGTTTATTTTGATTTAACAAATTTATTGGTCTATTATGTTAGACTGTTTATAGAGGTCTAATACGATAGACCAAATTATGGAATGCGGAA
>JAMOZU010000103.1 GCA_023667745.1 Ruminococcus sp. | reverse complement strand
GTCCTGGGCATTCTTAACGCCCTGGGTCAGACCTGCGATCTGGGATCTCATCTTCTCGGAAACTGCCAAACCTGCTGCGTTATCGCCTGCACGGTTGATTGCAAAACCGGAAGAAAGTTTTTCGAGAGACTTGGAAAGGCCGCTGTTGTTGATACCAAAGTATCTGTTCGCATTCATAGCGGGTATGTTGTGCTGTACTACCATAATAAATACCTCCATGTATTTTATAAAGTTGGTTTTTACTCGGCTCACGCTCGCTCCTTATTGCGCAATTCGGGAACTCGCCTCGCCTTTGAGCGTTTCCGGGTCGTCCGTGACCCTCGGGGCGGTAAGTTTCTATCACCCTCGCTTCTGTTATATATATCGGCACAAACAAAAAAAACTTTAGCTTTTTTTCAAAATTTTTTTGGGAAATTTTATAAATGCCGATTTATCGGGACTTTTTCGGGAAAATTTTTTTGATGAACACTATATTTATACCCGCCGTCTCCCAAAATGTCCCCCCGAAAAAATTTTTTTCAAAAAGTACTTGACAAGACAAAAATTTTGTTGTATAATAATAAACGGATAAAAAGACGAATGGCACATTAGTCCACCGGCGCAATGAGAAAAAGATAAGTACAATGGCAGAAATTAAAAACCCCCCGGTGCTGTCACACCGATGGGCTCTTTTTCTGCTACTTAGCAGAGGGGGCGTGCTGACTGTCAGCGGCGACTACCGTCCGGCCACTTGCAAATGTAATTGGAAACTACACCTGCTGCGACGGAAAAAATAAAAGACATTATAGACAATGACTCCACCTCCAATCCCTGCCCTAAATTGCTTCGGACATTTCATGAAGCTGACAATATAACCATTATACCATAATTTTCCGGGCTTGTCAATCCGTGTCGAAAAAATTTTTTCAAAAAGTACTTGACAAATCGGAAAATATGGTGTATAATAGAAAACGGAAAATGAAGAAATGCAGGCATGAGCTCCATCGGCGCATGCGAGAGAAAAAGAAATTTTACGGCAGAATATTAAAAGCCCCCAAGTGCGGACACACTTGGGGGACTCTTTTTCTGCTGCCGAGCAGAGGGGTCGTGCTGATTGTCAGCGGCGACTGTCGTCCAGCCACTTGCAGATGCAGTTAGCTACTACACCCGCTGCGACGGAAAGAATGAAAGAAATCGCAGACATTAACTCCACCTCCAATTTCTGCCCTAAATTGCTTCGGACACTTCATGAAGCTGACAATATAACCATTATACCATAATTTTCCGCACTTGTCAATCCGTGTCGAAAAAATTTTTTTTCAAAAAGTACTTGACAAATCGGAAATTATGATGTATAATAATGATAACGACATTACGGTCATTGGTACACCCAATGCAAATGAGATAAAGATAAGTATCTACGGCAGAAATTAAAAACCCCCGGGTGGTGGTGCACCCGGGGACTCTTTTCTGCCGTCCGGCAGGTGGGGAAGGCTGTTTGTCAGCCAACGACTTACTGGTCCAGCCATTTGCTTATGTAGTTTGCAACTACACTCGCTGCGACCGATAATACGAATGACATTACAGTCATCATGGTACACCTCCAATCCCTGCCCTAAACTGCTCATGGGCATCTCATGAAGCTGACAATATATATATTATACCATAATTTTCCGCACTTGTCAATCCGTGCCGAAAAAATTCACGAAATAAATTTTGAGGGCTTTTTTCCCCGCCGCAGGCGGGGAAAAAAGCCGCTTGCCGATTTGCCGAAAAAAATTTTTTTCAAAAAACACTTGACAAATTTGAAATTACGGTGTATAATATAATTAAAGTAAGACTCATCAAAACCTATGGCAATAGGAACCCCCGGGGCTGGAAGACACCCGGGGGCTTTTCCTGCATCCGCAGGCGGGGAAACAGTTGCCGTTAGATTACTTCCTGTCCGTCAGCTTTGTTATGTAGTTCGCAATGATGCTCGCTGCAACAGAAAGCACGAAGTCCATAAGACTCATCTTGACCCCTCCTTTCCTTGCCTTGATTGCCTCGGCAATTTCAGGAGCGGCAACATATATAGTATAGCATATTTTTCCCGGCTTATCAATTCTTGCCGAAAAAATTTTTCAAAAAGTACTTGACAAACTTGAAATTATGGTGTATAATATAATTACGAACTAATAGCTCATGCAAAATTCGCATTGAACAAATAAAACCCCCGGGTGTGTGTCTTTTCCCGGGGGTTTTACTTTACGCCAACCTCGGCGCAGGGGTAAGGGGTAACGTTTGTCACCGGGCAGTTACTTCCTGTCGATCAGCTTCGTTATGCAGTTTCCTACTATACTCGCCGCAACCGAAAGCACGAACTCTATAAAGCTCATACAAAATCCCTCCTTCCATTGCCCTTTATTGCTTAGCAACTTTGGGAAGCCGGCAACATATATAGTATACCATATTTTTCCGGGCTTGTCAATCCGTGCCGAAAAAAATTCACGAAATCAATATTGATTTATTAACGGGAACGGGTTTTTCCCCGCCGCAGGCGGGGAAAAACGCTACTTGCTGATTTGCCGAAAAAATTTTTTCAAAAAGTACTTGACAAACCCGAAAAAATAGTGTATAATATAATTATCCAAATAAGACTCATCAAAACCTATGGCAATAGGAACCCCCGGGGCTGGAAGACACCCGGGGGCTTTTCCTGCATCCGCAGGGGGGATGGGTTGCCGTTGTTAGATTACTTCCTATCCGTCAGCTTTGTTATGTAGTTCGCAATGATGCTCGCTGCGACAGAAAGCACGAAGTCCATAAGACTCATCTCGACCCCTCCTTTCCTTGCCTTGATTGCCTCGGCAATTTCAGAAGCGGCAACATATATAGTATAGCATATTTTTCCCGGCTTGTCAATCCGTGTCGGAAAAAATTTTTGATTTATTAACGGCGTTCTTCCCCGCCGCAGACGTGGAAAAACGTTGCTTGTTGAATTGCCGAAAAAAATTTTTTTCAAAAAGTACTTGACAAATTTGAAATTCCGGTGTATACTATTAATAGGCTGGTTGTCAGTTGATGTCTGTTGGTCAAGCCGCTTGCTGATGCAGTCAGCGGCACTTTTGTTGCGACTGATAGAATGAATGACGAAGAAAATCCCTCGGTAAATTTTACCGGGGGATCTTCTTTTGTTTCCCGAAAAAAGTTAAAAAAATTCCCCGATAAATCGGGTTTTCCTGTTTATGTAAAGGCGGCTATATTCTCGCTTGGGTCTGTCCGGGGCGTTCCGGGCGGCGTTTGCGGCAGGGGCGTTCGTCAAAAAGGGCTGTTTCAAGGGAACGAACGGCGTTCACGTCTGCGCTGTCCATAAGATGAAGATAACGGCCGGTGGTGGTGAAATCCGCATGCCCAAGCCGCTCCTGAACGGTCTTGATGTCCGTGCCGTTGTATAATAAAAGTGTGGCGGACGTGTGCCGCAGGGCGTGGAATTTTCGGTGGGACAGCCCCCGCCGCCGCAGAAACGCCGTAAACTGCCGGGAGGGCGTGTAGGGGTTCATGATACCGCCGTTATTGCCGTGAAAAAGCCAGTCGTCAAAGTCTTCATTGGCGTTTCCCAACGCAAACTGCCGCTGTTCCCGCAGTTCATCTATAAGCATAAGGCACATGGGATTGAGCGCAACGCTCCTTGTTCGACTGCTTTTGGGGGATTTGAGCTTTACCGGCTCGCCCGTCAGCTTGTATGCCGAGCGTGAGATGGTCAACTTGCCAACGTCGAAATCGATGTCCGAAAACCGCAGCGCAACAAGTTCCCCCTCCCTTGCCCCGGAAAAAACCGCCAGATAAATAAGTACCCGAAACTGCAGAGGTTCGTACTTTAAAGCGTTAAGCATCAGGCTTGTTTCCTGCATTGTGAATATCTCCGTGTGGGGCTTCACGGGCTTGGGGAGCGACAGCCTTTTTGAATCGGCGGGGCTTGATTCGAGCAAGCCCATTTTCACCGCAAAGGTGAACATTGATTGCAAAACGCAAAGCCGCCGTTTTACCGTGGAAGCGGAGATAACGCCGCCGCCCACATCTACAGTGCCGTCCCTGCGGCGTTTTTGCCGTGACGAAAGCGTGCGGACGAACTTCTGAACGTGCAAAGGCTTTATTACAGCCATTTTCAGCTCCCCCAATTCCGGCAAAATCATCTCCCGCATTGTCTTTACGTAGCCGCCGTAAACGGTGGGGCTTAGCTTGTCCGCCATTGCTTCAAGGTAAATTTCCGCAAAATCCGCCAGGCGAATGTCCGAATTTGCGCCCCCCAAAGGGTTCTTGCACTCGTCCTCGAACTCCTGCGCCGCCCGCTGCAAAAACCGTTTTACTTGGGTGGGCGACAGCCCCTCCTGCGGGTGATAGGTTCGGGCGAAGGTGCGCCGCTTTCCGCTTCCCGTCCTGCCGTCGTAAACGTGGATAATGTAGGAAACCTTTCCTGTTTTCCTGCTGACTCTCGGTTCAATGTAAGCCATTTTGTTACCAGTCCTTTCGTTTTTTTACCCGCAGAATTTTTTTGTATCTTCATCTGCGGGTCACAATTTTTTTGGGGCAAAAAACCCCCTCGGAGCTTTTCCTAAGGGGATTTTTGCCTTACTGTAATTATACATTTTTCGGCAAACTTTGTCAAGAACATTGGTAAATTTTATCTTTTGTAAACATAATAGCAAAAGAATATCCATAAATCAAGCACGCCGTGACCCAAAAAATTTTTCTTAGCATTGCACAACTTAAATTTGACCGACAGTATTTTCTGCAATAATATACGAAAAATTAATTGCTTTATATTTTCATATAATCTGCAGCGCAATAAATTTTCATTGCCCGCCGCAATTCCTATTGCATTTTTCTTTAAAAAACCTCGGTCGACAATTAACCTTTTCTGCTCTCTTACAAAAACAAAATTCCCCCTTCCCGTCTCCCGGCTCTTAACCTCCTGCCACCAACCGCACACAAAATTTTTCTCGGCGGCCCCCGAAAAACCGCTGTAATTCGGCATTCTTTACTCCTCTGAAATGTAACTTTTCTGTAAACCGCACATTTTCGGCACACAAAAATTTTTTCGACAGCCCCGATACCGCTATATTCTAGCCTCTAGCCTCTAATCTCTAGCTACTAAGCGCACACAAACGGCACACATTTTTTTTCTTAAAATCCCCCTCCGCCCTTTTCCGTCGTGGAACATTTTTACTTTTGCCAACGCATTAAGAATGCCCAGGACGGCATTTCCATGATCCAGACCTATGAGGGCGCGCTCACCGAGACCGACAGCATTCTCCAGAGAATGAAGACTCTCGCAGACCAGGCGGCTAACGGCACATATCAGGATGAGGTCGACAGAGATGCTATACAGCTCGAATTTGACCAGCTCAATAATGAGCTTGACCAAATCGCTGATACAGACTTCAACGGCGTTGTAGTTCTTAACGGCGGTCAAATGGCTGACGGCTTGAAGGCTGTAAACGGCAAGTTCGATTATGAGAACTATGTAAGAGATGCTAAGTCCCTTACTTCTGCTGATGTCAACAGAGTTGATTATCAGGATCTTTATGATGCTGATACTACAGCAGGCTCAACAAAGGCTGATTTACTTTGGAGCCAGTTGAATACTAACTGGGACAGGTCGAGCGCAACTAAAGAAAACGGTCCTGACAGCATTGATTTCACGTTTGAATATGATGCTACTAACAAAACTTGGTCTTGCATTGGTGCGACCAATGGTGCTGATTCCGGCGTTGTAAAAGTTACAAATACTGACTTAACAAACGGCGGGTTTAAGTTCGGCGGAACAGGCGATGCTGCGGATTTGGTTAATGTAGTTCTTGATGAAACAAAACTGCAGAACGGTGATAAGGTTACTATAACTGTAAATAACCCTTATGCAGATAAGTATGCTCCTACTAACATAGGTGCTGAAAGAACCGATACGACCGGATTTAGTGAGGGTGCAGATGCTGCAGCTACTAAGCTCTCGGATGCTGACCTTACGGTAGCACTTAATGCGGGAATTACAACCACTACACATGACAAGGATATGAACGAGCCTATCAACAATATCCTTAATGCACTGGACGGCGCAACAGTTCAGATGACTTACAAAAAGACAACTGCAACTGCAGCTGGTGATATTGTTCTTACTCTGTCTGACGGTACAAAGTATACCGGTGAAGCAACAGGTACAAAGCTCACTTTGGCAGATGGAACAAATGCTTTTGCTAAAGCTACAGCTGACGGTGTAATAACTTTGTCGACAGCGAAAGCTAAAGCAGACGGAACATTTGAGGCAGGTACAACAATTGCAACTATAACACCTACAAAGAGTGTTGCTGCTGATGATTCATCCGGAACTCTCACATATAAGATTGCAGTTGAGGCTAATGCTTATGATAACAGCACAACTCCAAATGCTGTTGTTAAGGACGTAAACACAGCAGTTTCCAAGTCCAACAGCTACGACCAAGCTACAGCTCCTCTGACCTACACCGACCATATCGTACTGCAGGCAGGCGCAAGAACTAAGGATTCCGTTGACTTTACATTCAAGTATAAGTCACAGGGTCTTGGCGACCTCAAAGAGAACATGAACTGCTCTTCCAGAGAGGACGGTCTCGGCACAGCTTCCCTCAAACTCACCGACCAGAAATCCGCTAACTATGCTATTGACCGCATAGACAACGCTATCAACAAGGTTTCCATGGTTCGTGCAACCTTCGGTGCTGTACAGAACAGACTGGAACACAAGATTGACAACATGAACGTAACTAAGGAGAACATCACCTCCGCAGAGAGCCGTATCAGAGATACCAACATGGCAGAGGAAATGACCAACTTCACTAAGAACCAGATTCTTAGCCAGGCTTCTCAGGCTATGCTCGCACAGGCAAATCAGCTTCCTCAGGGCGTTCTCCAGCTCCTCGGCTAATAGCCGCATAGAGTTTGGTTTTAACCTGAACGGTGCTTTCCGCCGCTCCGATTTGGGGCGGCGGAATTTTTATAAAGAAAGGACGTTGGATTTATGAAGAAGATAACTTTTATGTCGCTATGTTTGGCAATGGTATTGGTTTTTACCGGTTGTAATTCAGGCAGTACTTATAATCCATCTGTTACTGTATCTGTTTCAGATAATGACGGAACTATACAAAGTGGCTCGGGAAACAATATGGCAGGAAATGATGTTAATGTTGACAACAGCGTACATCAACAAAATATTACGTTTTACGTTGATAAGGTTCAAACAGATTTAATTGATGTAAACGGAAATGTAGTTATGCCCTTTGCCAGTAACGCGGAACTTTATGTACCTATAACATCATTGGGTGACATTTTGGAAAAGCCTGTTGAATGGGATAGGACAAGCAACGCTGTTTATGTGGGTGAATCGCCGAATCGCTCCGCAAATATGCTTGATTTTTTACATGGATATGACCCTCAATATATTACTGAATATTCTTTTCTTGAAAATAAAGGAGCAGAATATTTTTCAATGGCTGGAAAGAATTACACTGATGGTATGGTAGCATATGAATTAGGTGTTTCACATACGGCAAGCATTAATTTTAATTTAGAGGGTAATTACAGCAATTTATCATTTAGGTTTGGACATTTAGATGGAACAGCTATGTATCCCACTACACTTATCATTAAACTTGATGGCTACGTGGAACGAAAGATTGATGTAAATGCAGAGGATTATCCTATTGACATTGAACTTGATGTGTCTAATGCTATGCAGTTACGGTTTGAACTTGAAATGACATATAGTACCGGCTATGCCTTTACCGATATGACTTTATCGGAATCAGAACTTATAAGCACTGTTACTGATGGTAGTAGCTCTAAAACATGAGAAGCAAGGAGAAAAGCCATGAATACCAAAATCCAAGTCTCATACATTTGCCAACCTGATTTTTACAGCAAATTCCACTGCATAGGCAGTGAATGTCTCGTAAACTGTTGCTATGGTTGGACTACTATAGGTTGGTCAAAAAAGAATTATGAAAAATTACTAAATACACAAATGTCCGATAATTTAAGACAAATGGTTGAACATTCATTTGAAGAGTGTCAAAACGAAAAATATAGGAATGTATTTGATTATCAAATCAAATACATTAACAATAAATGCCCCTTTCTTGATGAAATTGGATTATGCCTGATTCAAAAGGAATTGGGCGAGGGTTATTTATCGCATACTTGCAGGGCTTACCCAAGAGCAGGAATAATATACAATGACATAGTTGTCAGAACTTGCAGTTGCTCCTGTAATTATGTTATCAATATGCTATGCAATGATAAGGATAGTATGATATTGGAAAATATAACTTCAAAAAAAATAGGCATATGCTCCATCACCCCCGACCACACCCAATCCGAATACATCTCCCACCCCGTTCTCAACCACAAGCGCATTCTTTTTGAATTTTTCTATGACCTTCTTTCCGATGAATCCCG
>JAMOZU010000102.1 GCA_023667745.1 Ruminococcus sp. | reverse complement strand
AGGCGCATATTATGAACCCATCGCAAATGCACTCCATAACGCAGGTATATTTGTTTCCGTTGTCAATGCAATTTTGGTGCATGACTATGGCGGAAAATCGATAAGAAGAGTCAAAACCGACAGGAAGGACGCACTCAAACTTGCTTCCTATGCCCTTGACAAATGGCTTGACCTGCCAGAATATACGCCCGCAGAGGACATTCGCAAAACGCTGAAGATCCTCAATCGGCAGTATATTCAGTACAATAAGCTGCTCGTTATGCAGAAGAATAATTTGATTTCTCTTTTGGACAGCGTTTTTCCAAAAGCAAATACATTGTTTACATCCCCTTAAATATTACGTAATACTAATACTAATCCCCGTCAGAATTATGGAGATGAAGCCGCCGAAAAAAATTTAGCTTTATGATTTTTTTGCGGCGGCTTAAGTCCCATAATTCAATGAGGGATTTGCACTATTTCATGCCTTATGGGGATATTATGTTCATGGGCGTATTTTACAACGGAGCGGTCGCAGGGGGAGGAGATGTCGCCGTCGATAAGAACCAGCATATCGCACACGTCCGCCAAGGCAATGTCACACTTTCTGAAACTGTCGTCGGCGGGGCGGCGGTCAAGGATCGTGCAGCTGTCGGCACAGCTGCGCATTTCGTAAAATTCCTTAAGAGTTTTCGGCGGCATTCCTGCGGTTACCGCCTCATAGGGAAAGTAAATATGCAGACCCACCCGCAGATACTCCTTCATTCCGCAGATAATTTCCCCAGTCCACAAGGGAATCCCTTGGGCGGCGGGAATGCAGAAATCACGGCAGCCTTTGAAGTACAGCAGTTCCGTTGCACTTCGGAGGCTGTTTATGTATTTTTTCTTTTGGGAACATTTTTCAAAACCTGTTGACAGGATAGAACATATCATAATTTTTTCCTTTATATTATTGGGTAATTTCCCCGCCGAAGGCGGAGAAATTACCTTAAATCAGCCTCTAAAAAAGAGGCAATCCGCAATTATCTTGCTTCTTGCCTCTTATTTTTTTGCAGCTTATCCCTCGTTCCTCACCAGCTGAACATTGTTGTAAACTTCCATGCCCGTGCCTGCGGGAATAAGTTTGCCGATGATGACGTTTTCCTTAAGCCCCATGAGCTTGTCGCTCTTACCCTTTATGGCAGCGTCTGTGAGAGCCCTTGTGGTCTCCTGGAAAGAGGCTGCGGAAAGGAAGCTGTCGGAGTTGGAGGAGGCTTTTGTGATACCCTGTATTATGGGATGGAATGTCACATAGCTAAGGTTCTCTTCTCCCGCCTCTATCCTCTTGCGTATCTTCTCGTTGGCGGCGTATATCTCCTTGCGGTCAACAACAGCTCCGGGAAGCATAAGGCTCGAACCGCCGTCTTCCACACGGACTCTTTTCAGCATCTGGCTGACTATTACCTCAATGTGCTTGTCGTTGATGTCAACGCCCTGCAAGCGGTAGACTTTCTGAACTTCCGTGATGATGTAGTTCTGTACAGCCTGCTGCCCCAGTATCTCCAGCACATCTCCGGGGTATATGGAACCCTCTGTGAGAGAATCGCCCTTGTTTACCGTGTCGCCGTCCTTGACCTTTATCTTGAAACCGTAAGGTACGGGATAATATTCCTCGTTCCCGGTCTCTTGGTCGGTAATGACGACATTTCTTGTCTTCTTTATCTCTTCAATGCGGACTTTGCCGCCGAACTTGGCTATAATAGCCGCATTCTTGGGTCGCCTGCTCTCGAAAAGCTCTTCTACACGGGGAAGACCCTGCGTAATATCGTCCGCCGAGGCGATACCGCCCGTATGGAAGGTTCTCATGGTAAGCTGCGTACCCGGCTCGCCGATAGACTGGGCGGCTATAACGCCCACCGCTTCGCCCACAGCCACAAGGTTGCCGTTGGCAAGGTTCGAGCCGTAGCACTTGGCGCACACGCCATGCTCGGCGTGGCAGTTGAGAACCGAACGAATGCGCACCTTCTCAACGCCCGCATTGATTATCCTCTCTGCATCGCTTTCGCTGATGAGCTTGTTCTTGCTGATGATAAGGTCGCCCGTGGAAGAGTCACGCAGGTCTTCCATAAGGAAACGCCCCACAAGCCGCTCCTGCAAAGGCTCTATCATCTCGTTGCCGTTCCTTATTGTGGTTATCTCGATACCCTCATCGGTGCCGCAGTCCTCTTCACGGATAATTACTTCCTGCGAAACGTCCACAAGCCGCCTTGTAAGGTAACCCGAGTCCGCTGTACGAAGAGCCGTATCCGCCAAGCCCTTTCTTGCACCTCTGGAGGAGATGAAGTACTCCAGAATGTTAAGCCCTTCACGGTAATTGGCACGTATGGGCATCTCTATGGTGGAACCGGATGTGTTGGCAATAAGTCCTCTCATGCCCGCCAGCTGCCTTATCTGGTTGATAGAGCCTCTCGCTCCGGAGTCGGACATCATGAAGATGGGGTTGTATCTGTCAAGGTCGTTTTTCAGAGCAGTGGTCACCTCATCGGTTGCGCCGTTCCATATCTGAATGAACCGCTTTGACTTTTCGGCTGCGGAGATAAAGCCTCTCTTGTACATTTTGTTTATCTTGTCCACCTGGCTGTCCGCCTCGGCAAGTATGGCGGGTTTCTCCTTGGGTATCTCCGCATCGCACACCGCAACGGTAATAGCCGCCTGCGTGGAATACTTGAATCCCAGGGATTTAACCCTGTCAAGAACTTCCGATGTGGTAGTCGTGCCGTGCATTCTTATGCACCGTTCGATAATATCCGAAAGCTGCCCGCTTTTTACAAGGAAGTCTATCTCCAGATCAAACTGCTTGTCGGACTTTGTTCTGTCAACATAGCCCAGATCCTGCGGTATATTCTCGTTGAATATAAGCCTGCCCACGGTGCAGTCGATTATCTTCGAGACTTTTCTGCCGCCTATCTCCTTTGTGATACGCACCTTTATGGCGGCATGGAGAGTAACTATTCCCTCCTGATAAGCCATAAGAGCCTCGTTTACATCTCTGAAAACCTTGCCTTCGCCCTTTTCCCCCTCTTTTTTCATGGTAAGGTAGTAAGACCCCAGCACCATATCCTGCGAGGGAACAGCCACAGGCCGCCCGTCGGAGGGCTTTAGCAGGTTGTTGGCGGCAAGCATAAGGAATCTTGCCTCTGTCTGCGCCTCTGCGGACAGGGGAAGATGAACCGCCATCTGGTCGCCGTCAAAGTCTGCGTTGAACGCGGAGCAAACCAGCGGGTGCAGCTTTATGGCACGCCCCTCTACAAGGATAGGCTCAAACGCCTGAATACCCAGCCTGTGCAGCGTAGGCGCACGATTTAAGAGAACCGGGTGATTTTTGATAACATTCTCCAGTGCGTCCCACACGTCGTTTTCCGCTCTGTCCACTTTTTTGCGGGCGGACTTTATGTTGGTGGATTTTCCCGTGTCGACCAAACGCTTCATAACAAAGGGCTTGAACAGCTCCAACGCCATTTCTTTCGGGAGACCGCATTGATACATTTTAAGCTCCGGCCCTACCACGATAACCGAACGTCCGGAATAGTCAACACGCTTTCCCAAAAGATTTTGCCTGAAACGCCCCTGCTTGCCCTTGAGCATATCCGACAGTGACTTCAATGCACGGTTGTTGGGACCCGTGACCGGTCTGCCGTGCCGTCCGTTGTCGATAAGAGCGTCCACAGCCTCCTGGAGCATTCTCTTCTCGTTTCTTATGATAATGTCCGGTGCTTCCAGCTCCAGCATCTTTTTCAGGCGGTTGTTTCTGTTGATGACCCGCCTGTAAAGGTCGTTAAGGTCGGATGTGGCATATCTGCCGCCGTCCAGAGGAACCATCGGGCGCAGGTCGGGCGGGATCACGGGAACTACGTCCAGCACCATCCATTCGGGCTTGTTCCCGGACTGCTTGAAAGACTCGATTATTTCCAGCCGCTTTAACAGCTTTATCCTCTTCTGCCCCGCAGGAAGATCCGCAAGTTCCGCTTCAATATCATTGCACAGCCATTGGAGACTGTTTACCCAAGCGGACTTGTCGGCTATCTCATCATATCTGCCGTCGGTATTTGCCGAGGCTATATTCTCATCGAACAGCTGCTCGATATACTTTGAGCCGCATATGGTATCTATATGTTTGCCGGACTTTTTTTCAGCCTCTATCCAGTTGTATTTTACCACAAGAGTGTTGTAGTCGCTGCGGCTTACCCGCTGCCCTGCGGTGTAGGAAAGGACGGTGTCGCCCTTGTCGTTATATATCTCAATGTCGTTCACCACGACCCTGAACCGCTTTGCAAGGCAGTCCCTTATTTCCTGCTCATCAAGACCGGTAACGCCGGAAAATTCCTCTATATGCTGTATGATAAACTGATTGTAGCACTCCGGGTCGTAGTCCTCAAGAAGCTCTTTTATGGCCTCAGCCCCCATGGCAGCGTAAAAATCGTCCTCATACTTTTCGCACATATCCGAGTACTCTTTTTCCGTCAGCAGCTGCTTTTTCACCAGCTCCGTGCTGCCGCCGTCCACTACGATGTAGCGGGTAAAATACAGCACTTCCTCAAGCCTTTTTTGAGAAACTTCCAGAACCTGACCTATACGGGAGGGCGTACCCTTGAAGTACCATATATGGGAACAGGGAGCGGCAAGGGCGATATGTCCCATACGCTCTCTGCGGACTTTCGCTCTTGTGACCTCCACTCCGCACCGCTCGCAGACCTTGCCCTTGAAGCGTATCTTCTTGTACTTTCCGCAGTGGCACTCCCAGTCCTTTGTGGGGCCGAAGATGCGTTCGCAGTAAAGACCGTCCCTTTCGGGCTTTTGCGTCCTGTAGTTGATAGTCTCCGGCTTTTCAACATTGCCGTAGGACCAGCTTTTGATTTTTTCGGGGGAAGCAAGACCGATTTTTATAGATTCAAAAATGTTCTGTTCCAAAAGCGTACACTCCTTAAATTACAGGGTAGGAAACTCCGGACGTTTCTTGCCGAAGCCTGCATATATATCCGTTAGTCCCATAGGGAACGCCCGCTCCCTATGGGGTTATTTTTCAGATCAGATCATCGTCCCCGCCGTCATCGTCAAGGAGATAGTCCTCGTCGTCCTCTTCCTCGTCCTCATCGGAAAGACCGTAGTCATCGTCATCGTCCTCGTCGCCGTCGTCAAGGGAGAAGCCCTCGTCAAGATCGCCGTTGTCAAGGTCGCTTTCGTCATAGTGACTGCCCTGAGCGGTAAGTTCATCGAAGTCTTCCGCTCCGGATACGGGAGGCGGGATAACATCGTCCTCATCGTCGAAGGTGGCCTTAAGGTCGATTTCCTGATTGTCGCTGTCAAGCACTCTTATATCAAGGCACAGCGACTGGAACTCCTTGATTATTACCTTGAACGCCTCGGGAATGCCGGGCTTGGGTACGTTCTGCCCCTTTACAATGGACTCGTAAGTCTTTACCCTTCCCACGGTGTCGTCGGATTTTACCGTCAGTATCTCCTGCAAAGTGTAAGCTGCGCCGTAAGCCTCCAACGCCCACACTTCCATTTCTCCGAAACGCTGACCGCCGAACTGGGCTTTGCCGCCCAAAGGCTGCTGGGTAACAAGGGCATAGGGTCCCACCGAGCGGGCATGAATTTTATCGTCGACCAGATGGTGGAGTTTCAGGTAATACATTATCCCCACTGTTACCCTGTTGTCGAAAGGCTCGCCTGTTCTGCCGTCGCGAAGGACTATCTTGCCGTCCTCGTCCATGCCCGCCTCTTTAAAGCAGGCTCTTATGTCTTCCTCATGCGCTCCGTCGAATACAGGGGTCATGACCTTCCAGCCCAGTTTCTTTGCCGCCATGCCCAGATGAACTTCCAGTACCTGCCCTATATTCATACGGGAAGGCACGCCCAAGGGGTTAAGCACAATGTCAAGAGGCGTACCGTCGGGGAGGAAAGGCATATCCTCCGACTTTAGTATTCTCGATACAACGCCCTTGTTGCCGTGCCTGCCCGCCATTTTGTCGCCTACGGAAATTTTTCTCTTCTGGGCGATATAGCAACGAACCAGCTTGTTCACTCCGGGAGAAAGCTCGTCGCAGTTTTCCCTTGTGAATATCCGCACGTCTACCACGACCCCCGCTTCTCCGTGGGGGACTTTCAGGGAATTGTCCCTTACCTCTTTCGCCTTTTCGCCGAATATGGCACGCAGCAGACGTTCCTCGGCGGTAAGCTCCGTTTCGCCCTTGGGGGTCACCTTGCCCACAAGAATATCCCCCGCTCTTACCTCTGCGCCTATGCGGATAATTCCTCTGTCGTCAAGGTCTTTCAAAGCGTCGTCGCCTACGTTGGGAATATCCCTTGTAATGGTCTCTGCGCCAAGTTTTGTGTCACGCTCTTCTATCTCGTATTCCTCTATGTGGATAGAGGTGTAAATATCTTCTCTTACAACACGTTCGTTGAGAAGTACGGCGTCCTCGTAATTGTAGCCCTCCCATGTCATAAAGCCTATGAGAGCGTTTTTGCCTATGGCAAGCTCTCCGCCGCTTGTGGCAGGGCCGTCCGCCAGAACCTGTCCCTTGTGAACCTCCTCGCCCTTTACCACAATGGGACGCTGATTTATGCAAGTGCCCTGATTGGAACGCTTGAACTTGGTGAGCCTGTAGGTGTGGCATGCGCCCGTACCCTCTTTTACCACGACCTCGTCTGCGGACACCCTGTCAACAACGCCGTCATGCTTGGAAACTATGCACACGCCCGAGTCCACGGCTACCTTGTATTCCATTCCCGTACCCACAATGGGGGACTCGGTTTTCAGCAGCGGCACAGCCTGTCTCTGCATGTTCGCACCCATGAGCGCACGGTTGGCGTCGTCGTTTTCAAGGAAGGGTATCATGGCTGTTGCAATGGACACCACCATTTTCGGGGAAACGTCCATGTAGTCCACTCTCTCCCGCTCGCATTCGAGAATCTGATCCCTGAAGCGGGCGTTTACCTTTGCCCTTGCGAATTTATGGTCTTCCGTCAGCGGCTCGTTCGCCTGTGCAACGGTGAAGTTGTCCTCCATGTCCGCCGTCATATATGTTACCTCGTCCGTAACAATGCCGGTCTTCTTGTCGACTTTTCTGTAGGGGGCTTCGATAAAGCCGTATTCGTTTATCCTCGCAAAGCTTGCAAGGTAGGAGATAAGCCCTATGTTGGGTCCTTCGGGAGTCTCTATGGGACACATTCTTCCGTAGTGGGAATAGTGAACGTCACGCACCTCAAATCCCGCTCTGTCTCTCGACAGACCGCCCGGACCCAGCGCAGAAAGCCTTCTCTTATGAGTAAGCTCCGCCAGCGGGTTATTCTGATCCATAAACTGGGACAGGGGAGACGACCCGAAAAATTCCTTTATCGCCGCTGTTATGGGGCGGATATTTATAAGGCTCTGGGGAGTTATCGTCTCGATGTCCTGCGCCTGGGTGTTCATCTTCTCCCTTATGCCCCGCTCCATGCGGGCAAAGCCTATCCTGAACTGATTTTGCAGCAGCTCGCCCACGGAACGTATGCGCCTGTTGCCCAGATGGTCAATGTCATCAACAGTGCCTACGCCCTCGCAAAGGTTAATGAAATAGCTGATGGTGGCGTAAATGTCCTCCAGGATGATATGCTTGGGAACAAGCTCGTCGGCACGCTTTTTCACCATTTCCTCCAGCTCGTCCCCGTCTGCGGCGGAGTCGAGAATTTCCTTTAACACGCTGAAGGAAACAAGCTCGCAAATGCCGTACTGCTCCGGGTCGAAATCAACATAGCCCTTGATGTCCACCATGCCGTTGCCGATTATCTTAACTTCCCGCTCTTCCGTCTTGTGAGCGGTCTCTCCCGTGGGAGTGGTGATAATTTCCGTATGCTCGACTTTTACCCAAGCCTCGGTAACGCCCGCCTGCTGAATTTCCATTGCCTTTTCGTAGCGGATAAGCTCTCCCGCGTCCGCCATGACCTCCCCCGTCATGGGGTTTGCCACGGGGCGGGAAAGATAATGCCCGGAAAGGCGTGAACCTATCCCCAGCTTCTTGTTGTACTTGTACCGCCCGAACCTTGCCAAGTCGTAACGCTTTGCATCAAAGAAAAGCATATTGATATGGCTCTCTGCGCTGTCTACAGTGGGAGGCTCGCCCGGACGGAGCTTTTTGTACACCTCAAGCAGTGCCTCTTCCCTGTTTTTTGTAGGGTCTTTCTGGAGGACTGTCTGCTCAAGGCGTTCGTCTGTGCCGAACATTTCCTCTATCTCCGGGTCTGTGCCGCAGCCTAATGCCCTGATAAAGGTGGTAAGGGGAATCTTTCTGTTTTTATCTATGCGGACGTATACCACGTCCGAGGAATCCATTTCATATTCCAGCCATGCTCCTCTGTTGGGGATAACGGTCGCCCTGAACAGATCCTTTCCGGTCTTGTCCTTTTCCACCGCATAATAAACCCCCGGAGAACGCACCAGCTGAGAGACAATAACA
>JAMOZU010000101.1 GCA_023667745.1 Ruminococcus sp. | reverse complement strand
AGACTTTAACTTGCACATTTCTTGCCTCTTGCATCTTGCATCTTGCCTCTTATAGAAGGAGTATGTTAATTATGGCGGTTATGTGGGCAGGGCGTTTTTCCAAAGACGTGGATAAAAAGGTGAACGATTTCAATTCGTCCATTTCCTTTGATTCGAGAATATACAGGCATGATATTGCGGGGTCGACAGCTCATGCAGCAATGCTGGGAGAGCAGGGGATAATAGAAAAGAGCGAAAGCGAAAAGATAATCGAGGGACTGGGCGGCATACTCCATGACCTTGACAGCGGGGAACTTTCCTTTGACCCCAATGCGGAAGACATTCATATGTTCATAGAGGCGGTTTTGACGGAGCGTATCGGGGATTCGGGGAAACGGCTTCACACCTCCCGCAGCAGGAACGATCAGGTGGCTCTCGATCTGCGGCTGTATCTGAAAGATAAGTGCGATGACCTGTCAAAGGAAGTGTATGAGCTAATCGAGGCGATAATTTCCACAGCGCAGGAGCATTACGACACGGTAATGCCCGGATATACCCATTTGCAGAGGGCGCAGCCGATAACATTCGCTCATCACATTATGGCGTATGCCCAGATGCTGACCCGTGACTTGGAAAGGCTTGCGGACTGCAAAAAGCGTATGGACGAATGCCCTTTGGGGTCATGCGCTTTGGCGGGAACTACTTATCCCATAAACAGGCAGAGGACGGCTGAACTGCTCGGTATGGGGGGCGTTATGCAGAACAGTCTGGACGGCGTGTCCGACAGAGATTATTGCATAGAGCTTGCAAGCGATGTGTCTATACTTATGATGCACCTGTCGAGATTTTCCGAGGAAATAATACTGTGGTGCAGCTGGGAGTTTAAGTTTGTGGAGCTGGACGACGCTTATTCCACAGGGTCTTCCATAATGCCCCAAAAGAAAAACCCCGATGTTACCGAGCTTATCAGGGGGAAAACGGGGAGAGTTTACGGCGATCTTATGACGCTCCTTTCCATGATGAAAAATCTCCCCCTTGCTTACAACAAGGATATGCAGGAGGACAAAGAGGCGATATTTGATGTGATAGACACGGCGGAGCTGTGCCTTACCACCTTCACACCCATGTTCAGGACAATGAAAATCATTCCCGAAAATATGCGGGCGGCAGCGGCAAAGGGATTTATCAACGCCACCGACTGTGCGGATTATTTGGTAAAGAAGGGCATGCCTTTCAGGGACGCTTACAAGATAACCGGAACGCTTGTTGCAAGGTGCATTGAACTGGGGACGACTCTCGAAAACCTTGACATAAAAGAATACAAGCGGTTTTCGGATAAATTCGACGAGGACGTTTACAAGGCAATCGACCTTGACGCTTGCGTAAACAGGCGGACTTCCGAGGGCGGACCTGCGCCCGAAGCAGTGGCAATTCAGGTCGAAAGGCTTAAAAGAAAGTTAATAGTTAATAATTAATAATTAATAGTTATCCGGAGTTGCTGTACTTTGTTCTGCAAAGCGGTGCATGCAATTTTAAAGGAAAACTATCGGCTTAAAAATATTAACTATTAACTGCGACGTGCCGTTCTATCCGGCAATTCAAAAAATTAACATCCGACAAAACAACTATTAACTATTAATTATTAACTATTTTGAGGGGAGTATATATAAACATGTCACACAAAACATACAAAATTTTCATAGACGGCAAAGAGGGAACAACCGGACTTAAAATAGCGGAAAGATTCCAGGGGCGGGAAGACATAGAGCAGCTGGAAATTTCCGAGGAAAAGCGGAAAGACCCGCAGGAGCGAAAGAAAATGATAAATGCTTCCGACTTCACTTTTCTGTGTCTGCCGGACGAGGCGGCTAAAGAGGCTGTGACAATGGCGGAAGGGAATGTGCGGATAATAGACGCTTCCACCGCTCACAGGACAAACCCGGAGTGGGCATACGGGTTTCCGGAGCTGTCGAAGGAGCTGCGGCGGAAGATAGAGGGGTCAAAGAGGGTGGCTGTCCCCGGTTGCTATGCAAGCGGGTTCAACGGGCTGATGTACCCTATGGTGCAGTCGAGAATGATAGCCCCCTATCACCCGGTGGTGTGCCATGCGGTGTCCGGCTACAGCGGGGGCGGGAAAAAGCTCATAGGGCGGTATGAGGAGGAAAACCGGGACAAGTGCTATGAGGGCGTAAGAATGTATTCCATGGGAAAAACGCACAAGCACATCAAAGAGATGATGGCAATTTCGGGACTTAGCTATCCTCCCGTGTTCTGCCCCATGACGGCGGATTTTTTCAGCGGAATGGTTGTATGCGTGCCGATACAGCTGAGGACTATGGCAAGAAAAGCCACTCCGAAAGATATGTGGGAGATGTTTCGGGAGCATTACGAGGGGGAGCGGTTTGTTAAGGTAATGCCCTTTAACGCCGACGGCTGCCCGGAGGCGAACGAGCTTTACTCCAACGCTCTGGCGGACACCAATATGATGGAGATCTTCGTATACGGTGCGGACGACCATGCTCTCCTGTGCGCACGGCTTGACAATCTGGGCAAAGGTGCCTCCGGGGCGGCGGTGCAGTGTATGAATATTATGATGGGGATAGATGAGGGGGAAGGTTTAGGGAAGTGCTGATTTAAGGTATTTTCCCCGGGCATATATGCCATTGCGGGCGGGGAAAATACCGCCTGAATGCGAAGTAACTGACATATAACGGCAAATTAAAGCATTACATTGTTAAATTGCATAGTGTGAATTGCATAATAATGTTTGCAATTTTTGTGCAAAAGAGAGAATATTTGCAATGTGCAAAATATTTTTCGGAATAGTATTGACATAATTGAAAAAATGTGATATAATTTTTTATAGAGCAATTTGAGTGCGATGGTATTTCGAAAGAGCATATACGGCATTGCCGATTTAAACGGCATTTCGCCGAAAACACTCTGTCGCCCAAAAACTATTAACTATTACTTATTAACTAAGGCAATACCGATTAAATCGTATTTTTATTATACGTAAACTCTAATAATCCTTTTGTTAGGCGGTTTTTCTCCCGCCGAAGGCGGGAGAAAAACCTTAAATCGGTAATTCCCTAAATAAAGCGGGTGTTCATGCGGTGAAGTTCAATATTCCGGATAAGGCTTATGAGGACATAGTAAAATTTGCAGAGAAATGGGGGACGGAGCGGGTGATACTGTTCGGGTCGAGGGCGAGGGGGACGCACCGGGAGAGGAGCGATATTGACATTGCCGTTTCCGGGGGAAATTTCAGCGAGTTCTACTGGGACGTTGAGGATAATGCGAGAACGCTTTTGTGTTTCGATATTGTCAATACAGACAGTGGAATTTCCGGGGAACTGCAAAAGGAAATCGACAGGGACGGGAGGATTTTGTATGAAAGAAATGATGTGCAGGGTGAGCGGGAGTGAGCAGGTCAAGAAATAAATTTTTCCGAGGATATGAAAGCGTTCTTTTCTTGCCTCTTGCTTCTTAATCTCTTGCTTCTGATAGGGGTCTTATGATTTATGCGAAAGTATGATAATTTTGTAAGTGCGTTGGAAAATCTTAAGGAGGGGGCAAAGTTAAAACCGCCTTATTCGGTGGTGGAGCAGACGGGGATAATCGGGCTGTTTGAGATATGTTTCCGGCAGTCTTGGACATTGATGCAAGAAGTGCTTGAATACAATGGGCGGGCTGAAAATAAGATAGATTCTCCGAGAGGGGTTCTGAAAACGGCGTTCCTATGGGGAATGATAAATGATGAGGAAAAATGGCTTTCCCTGCTTGATACAAGAGACACCCTTGCTCACACTTACAGCAATGAGGATTCCCTGAAAGCGATAGGGAATATAAAGGAAATTTACTTAGGGCTGTTTGAGGAGCTGAAAAGGTGCATTGACGAGGAATGGGAAATGGGGGAGTAGGGGAGCGGCGCATTGGAGCTGAACGAAAAGTTTTGGGGTGACGAAAAAATAAAATTTTGCGGGAATTTAAAGGCTGACATTTCTTGCTTCTTGCCTCTTAAATTTCTTGCTTCCTGAAGGTGATTATTATGGATATGAATAAGTTCAAAAAAATAAGCGGCGGCGTTTGCGGCGCAAAAGGGTTTAAGGCGAGCGGCGTTTACTGCGGGATAAAGATGTTTATGAACGGGAATTTGCCCGACGGGAACGACTCTCCTATGGGGAACACCAAAAAGAACGATATTGCCATGATAACGGCTGATGTTCCCTGCGCTGCGGCGGGGGTGTATACGAGCAATAAGGTAAAGGGTGCGCCTGTTATTGTGACGAAAGAGAATTTAGCGAAAAGCGGCGGCAGGGCAAGGGGTGTTATCGTTAATTCGGGGAACGCCAACACGGCTGTTGCAAAGGGGGAGGAGACTGCAAGGGAGATGTGCAGGCTGACCGCCGAGGCATTGGGGGTATTTCCGGAAGAGGTGATAGTTGCGTCCACCGGGGTGATAGGTCAGGAGCTGCCTATTGAGCCGATAAAGGCGGCTGTACCGAAGCTGAAAGAGGGGTTGAGTTACGAGGGGAACGAGGCTGCGGCAACGGCTATTATGACCACGGACACGGTGAAAAAGGAATACGGTGTTGAATTTGAGATAGGCGGGAAAGTCTGCCGCATAGGGGGAATGGCTAAGGGCAGCGGCATGATACACCCCAACATGGCAACCACGCTAAACTTCATCACCACCGACTGCGTTATCGGTTCGGCGGCTTTGCAAGCGGCGTTGTCGGAGACCGTTAAGGTGACTTACAATTGCCTTTGCGTTGACGGGGATCAGTCCACCAATGATATGTGCATGGTCATGGCAAGCGGATTGGCGGGGAATGAGGAGATAAAAGAGGGGACTAAAGAGTTCGGGATTTTTGCAAGTGCCTTGTATGAGGTAATGGCGAATTTAACGAGAATGCTTGCTAAGGACGGCGAGGGAGCGACAAGGCTTGTTACCTGCATCTGCGGCAGTTCGACCGATAAAGATACGGCAATTGCGATTGCCAAAAGCGTTATACGGTCGCCCCTTGTAAAATGCGCCATGTTCGGGGCGGACGCCAACTGCGGGCGTATCCTTTGCGCCATGGGCTACACCGAGGGGGATTTTGACATATCCAAGGCGGATATTTATTATTCCTCAAAGGCGGGGAAAATAAAGGTCTGCGAAGGCGGTATCTGCATTCCCTTTTCGGAAGAGAGGGCAAAGGAAATTTTACTGGAAGATGAAATTGACATTATCATAGAGCTGAACTGCGGCAGTGAGTCTGCAACCGCATGGGGCTGCGATATGACCTATGATTATGTGAAGATAAACGGGGATTACAGAAGCTGAAGCGTATGCTTTTTCCCCGCCTTGGGCGGGGAAAAAGCCGCCCGGCAGGAAGGAGATTATTCAATGATAAAGGAATATGACGGCAGTCTGGACAGGTATCTGGATGAGGGGGAAGAGGTCAGGATATACGGGGAGTATGTATGGGGCGTGCCGCCGAAGTTTATGATTTTCGGAGTGGTATGGGTGGGGGCGGCGTTCGGGCTGCTGATAGCCATGCTTATTGCGTCGGGGGCAAGGAGTTTGCTGATGCTGCCTCTTATAGCGGGGGGCATATTGTTCATAAAAGCGGCGGGAAAGGACGATGTCTCCTGCCGTTGGGGGCTGACGGACAAGCGGGTGATACTGGCGAGCGGCGAGGATTACTGCGCAAAAAGCTATGAGAACATAGAGGGAGTGCGGCTGATAAAGTCCCGTGACCCGAATGTGCATCCTGAGAGCGTTAAGAAAAATGTGAAAAACGTCAAGTTCTTTCTCAAAAGCGGCAACGGCGGCTGGTGGCTTAAATCCATGGACGGCGTTACTTTCAGCCGGGGGAACGGGGATATTTACTGGCTGGACGAGGACGAGGCGGAGAGAGTGGAGACATTTTTAGCGGAGAAGGTTGGGGAGAGTTAATAGTTAATAATTAATAGTTAATAAATGCTTCGGGATTTGGGAGCAGTCGGCGGGGCGTTTGTCGGGTTTTAGTTCTGTTGTGCGGCATTAAATTCTAACGTCTTACTTCTAACTTCTAACCTCTAAAGGCGGTGATAGCGTGCATAAATTTGATTATTCCTTTCTGGATAACGGCCTGCTGCCTGCAAGCCTTGTAAATCTTACGTCGGATATATATTCTCTCAAAACGGCTGCGGGAATGAGGAAAAGCGACTATGAAAAAATATTTACCGAGCTTGAGGCTATTGCAAAGATACAATCGGTCAAAAGTTCCAACGAGATAGAGGGGATCATTACAAGCGATGAGAGGATAAGAGAGATAGTAAACGGAAAAAGCGAGCCGCTAAATCATGATGAAATGGAGATAGCAGGCTACAGAGACGCTCTTGACGTTATCCACAGAGAGTATGAGAATATATCCTTCCGGCAAAGGGATATTCTGCGGCTTCATGAAATTATGATGAGCTTTACCGGAGAGGGCTTCGGGGGGCAGTATAAAACGGAGGACAATGTTATCCTTGAAATTGACAGAGAGGGGAAAAGGAAGGTCCGTTTCAGACCCACTCCCGCAAAGGAAGTTGAGACTGCAATGGAACAGCTGGAGCTTGCTTATATGGAAGCAAGGGACGATTCGGGAATAAATCAGCTGCTGCTTATCCCCTGCGTTATACTGGACTTTTTGTGCATACACCCTTTCAGGGACGGCAACGGAAGAATGTCACGGCTTTTGTCGCTGCTGCTGCTTTACAAGAACGGCTTTGACGCAGGGAAATATGTCTCATTCGAGGAGCAGATAAATAATTACAAGGCGTATTATTATGAGGCTCTCAAAAAATCTTCGGAGGGGTGGGACAGGAATGAGAACAGCTGTTTTCCGTTTATCGAAAATTTCCTGTCAAGTCTGTATATGTGTTACAAGGAGCTTGACAAAAGGTTTGCGGCGGTAAACGGAAAAAGGATAACGAAAAAGCAGAGGGTGGAAGAGACGGTTATGAACAGCCTTACGCCTGTTTCCAAAGAGGAAATTTGCAATGCCCTTTTGGACGTAAGCCCAAGGACTGTGGAAGAGGTTCTTTGGGGAATGGTGAAAAAAGGGGAAGTCAGGAAAATCGGGGCGGGGAGAAGTGTCAGATATATAAGGAATTGACGGTAAAAAAAACCGATAAAATCGGGGATTTGTATCAGGCGGTTTTTCTCCCGCCTATGGCGGGAGAAAAACTTAAATCGGTAATCCCATAAAAAGCCGGGTCTGCGGCATTTGCATAAAAGAAAAATAACGTTTACCGGGAGGAATAAAAATGAATGGTGAAATTTCAAATGAAATACGCTCGCAGGTGCTTATTGACGCACTGCCGTACATACAGCGGTATAACGACAAGATCGTGGTCATAAAATACGGCGGGAATGCAATGACGAATGAAGAGCTTAAAAATGCGGTGATGAGCGATATTGTCCTGCTGAACTTGGTGGGGATAAAGACGGTGCTTGTTCATGGGGGAGGACCGGAGATAAACGAAATGCTTGGACGTGTGGGGATAGAGAGCAAGTTCATAAACGGCTTGCGGTACACCGACGGGGCGACGGTGGATATTGTGAAAATGGTACTGGCGGGGAAGGTAAACAAGGAGCTTGTTTCCCATTTGTCATTGCACGGAGGGCGTGCGCTGGGGCTTTGCGGGATAGACGGGAATATGCTTATGTGCGAGAAAATGGAGAGCGAACCCGATCTTGGGTTTGTGGGGGAGATAGTAAACGTAAACACCACGCCCATTACGGACGCACTGGAGAGGGGGTATATCCCGGTAATAGCCACTGTTGCCTGCGATGAAAAGGGGCAGACCTACAACGTCAATGCGGACACGGCGGCGGCAAGGATAGCGGCGGAACTGCGGGCAGAAAATCTCATTCTCATGACGGACATCAAGGGCTTGCTCCGTGACAAGGACGACACGGAGACGCTTATCCCGAAAGTACAGGTAAGCGAAGTACCCTTTATGAAGCGGCAGGGGATAATAAGCGGGGGAATGATACCGAAGATAGACTGCTGTGTGGAAGCGGTGCGGCGGGGGGTACGCAAAACGTGCATCATAGACGGCAGAGTACCCCACTCGATACTTATCGAGCTTATGAGCAGCCGAGGGATAGGCACGCAATTCATCTAGTGGCTAGAGGTTAGAATGTGAGCTGCGCTCACGCTAGAGGCTAGAGTTGGAAAGAGTGCATAAGCAATGAAAGCTTTACAAAAGAAGTAGCTCACATTGGGGGGTCTGGGGGAAATCACCCCCAGCGGGTCAAGGGCGGAGCCCTTGTGGGGTTTGGGGCAAAGCCACAACGGCGTAAGCCGCTGTTGGTAACATAGTGTTGCAGAGTAAAGCAATTCAAGAGCAAGTAACCTCGACCGCCGCCCGACCGCCGAAAAAAGCGTTTTGAAAGATGAACGTTCTACAGAACAATTAACTGTAACCAAGCAAGTAAAGGTCGGGCGGCGGTGCGGCATAGCGTGTGCGACGAATGTCGGGTGTCAACTTGCTTG
>JAMOZU010000100.1 GCA_023667745.1 Ruminococcus sp. | reverse complement strand
TCTGCCTTTATGGGAGCTGTTACCGATTTAAGGGCTTTGCGCAGGTCGATGGCACTGCCGTAGCGGTCGGCGGAATTTATCATGGTGCATTTTTTCAGTATCGCCCACAGGTCGCTGTTTATGCCGCGGCTGTTTTCCTCCATTTCCTCGTCGCTGTCCATTCTGGCGTAGGGGTCGTCGATTATTATCTCCGTCAGTGCGTAATAGACCGACACTCCCAAAGAATAAATATCCGTCCACGCCCCCTGCCGTCCCTTTTTGGTGTACTGCTCGATGGGAGTATACCCCGGCTTCATTACCACCGTAAGGTTAGAGGAGCTTTCAGCCATTATCTGGCGGGCTGCGCCGAAATCTATCAGCTTTACCTTGCCGTCTCCGCATATCATGATGTTGTCCGGGGAAATATCCCTGTGGAGAACTCCCGCGCTGTGAGTAATGCTCAAAGCGGCGGCTATTTTGTCCATTACGAAAAGCGCCTGACCGTCCGTAAGCCTGCCGTGCTTTTTTATGTAATTCTTTAAGGTAACGCCCTTTATAAATTCCATTATCAGGTAGACGGTATTGTTGGCTTTGAAGTAATCGTAAACGCTTACAATATTGGGATTACCGTTGAACTGGGCTACCATCTGCGCTTCCGCATAGAATTTCTCCGCACCGCTGTCAAAGGCTTCCTTTGACTTGGGGTCGTTTACGGAAATTTCCGTCCTGCCGGTGGCTCGGTAGGCTATTCCGTTGGGATAGTATTCCTTTACGCAAATTATCCTTTCCATTCTCATGTCATAGCCGAGGTAGGTTATCCCGAACCCTCCCTTGCCTATGACCCTGCCTATAAGTATCTTGTCATTGAGCTTTGCCCCTATAGGCAATGCAAGGGGATCGGGAACATACCCGTCGGCACAAAATCCGCATACGGGGCATACTCCCTCATCGCCGTTTATCTCGCAAAAGCAGCTTTCGCAAAGCCTTTTATTGTTGATATTTACCATAATATCTCCTTTACGCTGTATTTTTCAAGGGCGGATATGCCCGTAAAACAGACGTTTCCCGAAAATTATCCTCCGAAAAGTTTTGCCAGCAGTTTTTTTACCGCACTTTCCTTTACAGCCTCCCCCTGCACTGCCGTTTTCGGCAGCTTTACCTCCTGCCGCTTTATGGGGATATTTGCAAGGGCTTCCCTGAACTCTGCGGTAGTCCTGTACCTGTCCGCAAAGCGTATCTGCATGGCGTTGACGATAACGTTCCACAGGTCGGGCTGAATGTTGTATACAGCGTTATCCATAGCCGAATCCTCCTCAAATCTGCTTTGGGGGTCTTCGGGTATCTTCTTTGTAAGTCCGTAAAATATTGACGCTCCCAGGGAATAAATGTCCGTCCACTCCCCCTGCCTGCCGCTGCGCATATACTGCTCCAGCGGAGCAAACCCCGGCTTTAATATGACCGACAGCAGCTGCGACCCTTCCGGGAAGACCTGCCTTGCCGCTCCGAAATCAAGAAGCTTGACGCTGCCATCCCTGCAAAGCATAATATTATCCGGGGAAACGTCCCTGTGGAGAACATTGCTTTTGTGAGCCTCGCAAAGGGCGTTGGCTACCTTGTCGGCTATGTTGACAGCCTGCCCTGCCGTAACTGCTCCGCAGTTTGTCACATAGTCCTTGAGAGTCATGCCCGAAAGGTATTCCATGGTAAAATACGCCGTGTTGTTTTCGTAAAAAAACTGATAGACACGGACTATATTCGGATTTCCCGAAAACCCCGAAACAAAGCTTGCCTCGTTGTAAAACTTCTGTGCGCCGTGCTTAAACATCTCCGCCGACTTTTTGTCCCTTACCATAAGCCCCGTTCCGTCCTTTTCCCTTACAGCAAGCTCAATGGGGAAATATTCCTTTACGGCTATCACAGCCTCTGTCTGCACATCGTAGGCACGGTAGGTGATGCCGAAGCCGCCCTTGCCTATAACGCTGCCTATGATGAAATTGCCCATAAGTATAGACCCGCAGGGCAGCGCAATATTATCGGGCGTGTAGCTTTCTTCGGAAAAACCGCATATTTTGCACGGTTCTTTTTTTATCCGGGAAAAGCAGCCCGAACAAAGCAGTTTGTTTCCGAGTGTTACCATTGAATGCTTCTCCTTTTTATTATAGCATTATATCGGATATTTTTCAAGTCCGCAGAGCGTTATTTTTACGGTAAATTTTCTTCCGCATTATAATGGGATCAGCCGCTGCTTCCCAGACCGGGAAAAGTCTGCGTATCAGCCGCATTTGTCCCGGATGTTTCGGTCACATCGGAAATATCGGTTATATCGGGCGTATCCGTGACACTCCCTCTGTTTCCGAGAAAGACCGCCAGCAGCACGGCGATGACAGCAGCCGCTGCGGCTCCCGCTGCAACGGCGGTCGTCTTTACGGTTCCGTTTTTTTCCGGTGGCGTTCCGCCGCCGTTTTCTCTGCCGCCCGCTCCCCCACCGCCTCCCGAAGCGGGAGGGATATATGTTTCGCTGCCGTCAAGGGAAAATATGCCGCAAACAGCCGTGTAATTGTCACCCCTGTTTTCCGCCCGCAGGATATGGCGTTTGAGCATATATTTCAGCCAGCTGTCGGAAGTCTCGGATTTTAACAGGTCGGCTTCCATTTCGTTTTCGTAAACGTATTCCCAAAAGCCGTCGCTGCATATGAGGAATGCGTCTCCGTTCTCTATTTTAACGGGCTGATAGTGCTTTTTTATGTTAAGGCTCTCCTCGCTGCCCAGGACTTTCAGCAGACGGGAACGGTCTTCGTTCCCCCTGATGTCCTCCGGACTTAACATTCCCATATCAACAGACGCCTGACACACCGAATGATCCTTTGTCCTTGCTATTATCCTGCCGTTCCTGAAATAATACACCCTGCTGTCTCCGGCGTTTGCATAGATAAAGTTTCCGTTTTCGATAAATGCTGCGGCAACGGTGGTCTTGCCTTTGTCGCCCTTTTGGAGAACTGCTTTGTTTGCGCCCTCCATAAGCTCTGTGACCCTCTCTTCCGTATATCCGCCGCCGCAGTTTTCTTCAAAATAATCTACCGCCGCAAGGGAGGCAATTTCCCCGCTTGAATGACCTCCCAGACCGTCGGCAACGATGAATATCCCCTTTTGTGCGTCGCAAAGGCAGGAATCCTCGTTCACATCATGCCCTGCGGCGCAGCTGTATTTTGCCGAATTGATGATCATACGCTATCCTTTCTTTTGGAAATACCGATAAACCGTTTTTTTACCGGCGTATGTTATGGCGGTAATTCCCCCGCCTCAGGCGGGAAAATTACCTTAAACAGGCATTTCCCTTTGCCTCAATATTTTATTTGGAAAAGCTGCTCTGCGCTTCCCAGGTAAAAATATGTGCCGTCCGGGATAAATACCGGTACATTGGGATCGAGTTTCTGTCCGCTGCCAAGGAACGTGCCGTTGCTGGAACCGAGATCCATTATCTCATAGCCGCCCTGTGTCTGCCGTATCTGACAGTGAACGCCGGAAATGCCCTTTGAGTCCACGGGGAAACAGATGTTGCACTTTTGAGGATTTCTGCCCAAAACTATGCTGCCGTTTACATTGAAGCTGCGGTTAGCCATAATTCCCTTCATGCCCGTTATGACCGCTCCCCCGCTGCGGTTCTGCTGAATGCCGCCGCTTTGCTGTATAGGCTGAGCCCCGGACTGACCGCCCTTTTTGGTAATAAGAACTATCAGCAATACAATGATTATCACTGCCGCTATTATGATGACAACTATAAGAGCCGTATTATTGCTGCCGCTGTCCGACTGTGCGGGAACTGCCGCCTCGGTCTCGGCAGCCGCCTCGGTCTCGGCAGCCGCCTCTGTCGTTTCGGCGGCAGACTCGGTCTGCTCCGTTGTTTCCGTTGTTTCGGCGGCATCTGCCGGGTCAGACGGGTCAATGACTGCGCCTAAGTCGTTGGTGACTGCTGCGGGAGTATCTTCCGTTTCCTCCTCCGTCCCGTTTTCGGCGGGAACACCTGCGGACTCGGTGGAGAGGGTATAGGGAACAAGGTCTCTGTTGATTATCGACAGCAGTTCGTCGATGATTATGGCATAGTTAAGGCTGTGACCGCTTTGGAGATTGGTAACGCTGTAGGTATTTATCCCCACGACCTCGCCGTTGGAGTTTACAAGAGGACCGCCGGAGTTTCCGGGAGAAATGTCGATATCTATCTGATAGACATTCTTGCCGTCGCTGTCGGTGGTCTGTCTGGAAACGGCTCCTCTTGTGGCGGAAACGTCGTTGATGTCGTATGCGAGAGCGGTGTTATCCATAAGCAAGTCGGAATCGGCAGGGAAACCCAGAGCCGCAAACTCGTCGTCCATATTGATGTCGGAAGATTTGCAAACAACAAGGGGCTTGCGTTTGTCGGTAGCCTGGGGGAGCTTTAAAACGCACAGGTCTTTATCCTCGTCCACCATATATATCTGCGCTCTCATAAAATCGTTTGCGCCGTAGGAAAAATACACCAGCACCTCGTCGGCTCGTTTGCTGCTGACGGAAGTTGCCGCACTGATGGGGTCGAGACTGCGTATGCCGTCGGCTGTTTCGTCAAGGACGGCATGGGCGTTGGTAACTATATACTGAACGTCCTCACCCTCGTTTCCTATGGCAAATCCGCTGGCTCTCATCTGCACGGTATCTCCCGCATAGAGCCATTCATAAACACCTTTTTTGTCGTTATAGAAAACATATGTCCTGTCGTCGGGTGCGACAAAGGTCGACACCACGAAAACCACACTCTCCTTTGCCTCGGAGAACGAGCCTGCAAAGGCTGTGACAGCCATGCAGGTTATTGCAGTGACCGCCGCAGCAAGTGCGGACAAAGCCCGTAAAAACCTTTTTTTCATAATAAAAATTCCTTTCGTTGCCGCCGAAAATTTTCCTTTTCAGCGGATAAATTCCAGAACCACCGCCGTAAAATTATCCTGATTCATGTAGCCCTTTGCAAGGACTTTGTTCTCGATAAGCCCGGCAGCTTCGTTCGCCCCGAAATACAGACTTTCTTTAAGCTCATTGCCCGTCAGGGCGTTGTAAACGCCGTCGCTGCACAAAAGCAGCTTATCGTTTTCTTCGGGAACAAAGGGCTTGGGGTTCACATCGGGAGTTATGCCGCCCTTGTGACCGATATATCCCGCAAGTGCGTCTTTTTTGGGGTCTTCCCCCGCCTCCTCATATGTCATATTTCCCGAAATAACCTGCTCAATAAGGCTGTTAAGATGATCGCTGTCCTCGTTAAGGGCGGTAAGACTGCCGTCCCTGAAAAGATATACCCTGCTGTCCCCTGCTGTACACCAGTGTACCCCTTGAGGCAGGCACAGCACCGTCACCGCTGTAGAGCCGCCGTTGATACCGCTTTGGACAACGCTTCCATTGACCGTCTGCAAAGCCTGTGACAGGTAAATGTGAACGGGAACTTCCGACGGCTTGTTTTTTATCATTTCCAGCATGGAGGTCACCACATAGGAGCTTACCTTATCCCCCTCGGATAAGCCGCCCATACCGTCTGCCACCACAGCCGCAAAGCCGTATTTTTTCACGTCCCTTTTTTCCACGGAGGAAAAGCCGAAACTGTCCTCCTGATAGCTTCTTGCGCCCCGGTTGCTTATACTGCCCAAGGCTATCCTGCGTACCCTCGATGATAAAAACTTCAAAGGGACAAAAAAGCCGTTTTTTCCCATGGTCAATATGTAAACTTATCGTTGCAGAAACTTCTGAACACATAAGTGACCGAGCCGAACTGTATCCTGTCGTATTCGGATAGCTCTGCGGGCATAAGGAGCATGGCGTCGTTATGGTAAACGTTGTTCTTCCCCTTGCCGGGAATTGGACTGATAAAGAACTTGTTGTTCCTCGAATCATATGCGATGACAGCGTTGCCGTCGGATGAAACTGTTTTGTCAAAGGACAGATTGATGTCGAAATTCTGCCCTCTTCCTATGGAATTCTGCTCCCCGTGGATAACAAAGGACATACCCTTTTTGTCTCCGTCCACTGCCACGAGCCAGCCTCTTACGGGGTTTATCCCCGCTTCCGTCCGGTCAAGGGCTACGGTAACGCTCATATTCCCCGAATTGCCCTGTCCGACAGGCTGAGGTACGCTGTCTGAGGGCATGGTGGAGGGAAAACTGTTATCCTGAGATATAGGCACGGTAGAGGGGAAAGCGGGCTGACCGCCTGCGCCGCCCAGAGGCTGGAATCCGCCTCCCGTCCCGCTGCAATAGGGGCATTGGCTGTTTTTCTTTTCGTCATAGATATGACCTTTACGGCATTGTTTCATAAGAAAAGCTCCTTTCGTAGGGTGCATCTGTTTTGGTAAATATGCAAATATCTGTATAATTATAGCATATCTCCCAATTGATGTGGTGTGCATTTTTGCACACCGTTTAAGTTACGGCTTGAAAATGATCTCCCCCTTTCGGTCAATGATCCAAGTTTCATCATCGACGGAAACCGCTGCATACCCGTCGCTGTAAAATCCGTGTGCCCATTCAAACCGGGCAGGGATAACAAATTCCCCCGACTTATCTATAAAGCCTGTCATTATGTAATAGGACTCCGGAACATTCGGATCATCCACCCTTGCAAGTCCGCCGTCGTCAAATCCGTCGACCGAGGTAAACCGAGGCTCTATGACAAATTCGCCCGTACCGTCTATAAAACCCCAAAACCCGGTGAAGGCGGGAATGTTTTGTACGCCTTCCATGAAAGCTCCCGCAAGTCCGTTGGAGAAAGGCAGCAGACTGTCAAAACGAGGCTCTGTGACATATTCCCCCGACGTATCTATAAAGCCCCATTTTCCGTTTTCCTCCGCCCGTGCAAGACCGTCCTCTTCAAAGCTGTCCACGCTGTCAAAGCGAGGTGATATTGCAAGCTCTCCCCGCTCGTTCACAAAGCCCCATTTCCCCTCACTGCGGACAGCTCCGAAGCCGTTTTTAAAGTGTTCCGCTTCGTCAAAAACAAATTCCGTGACATATTCCCCCGCTTTGTTTATATAGCCCATATATCCGTTTATCTCTGCGGCTGCGATACCTTCTTCCGAAAAGCCCATCATTTTATCGAATACCGGTTCAATGATATATTCCCCCGCCGTGTTCATGCAACCGTCCTTGCCGTTAAGGGTAACGTAGGCAATGCCGTCTTCGCCTATGGATATGCTGTCATACACGGGGTCAACTACATATTCCCCCTTTTCGTTTATTATCCCGACTTTATCCCCCTCCTGAGCCTCCGTAATACCGCCGATAAAATCACCCGCATGATCGAAACAAGGCTCTATGACAATTTCCCCGGAAATATCGATATATCCGTATTTTTCGTTCAGCTTTACACGGGCAAGTCCGTTGTCCGCAAATCGGTACACTCTGTCAAAGGAAGGCTCTATGACGTATTCCCCGGAAAGTCCGATAAATCCCTGCTTTTTATTTACGCTGACTATTGCAAGACCGTTCTCGTAAAAATCAAAGGCAAGGTCAAACCGGGGCTCTATGGCAAATTCGCCGTTTTTGTCAAGATAACCGTATTTATCGTTCAGTTTATACGGATAAAGACCGTAACGGAAAAGGGCATTTTCGTCATAATCCGACTCGGACGGTAAAGTTTCATCGGCAGTTTCGGAATCGGTAACGGATGTTGTATCTGCCGTCTCCGAAGAAGCAAAGGCGGCTGTTGTTCCGTCGGTTGTCTGTGACAGGATCATCTCTTCCTGTGTTTCCGTTTCGCTGTTATCCGCAGGTTCGGCGCAAGCCGCAAGCTGTACGCAGAGAGCAAGGATAAGTGATACGGATATTTTCTTTTTCATTGGTCAAAGTACCTCCGTTTTAGAATCATTGGGTTTTAACCGCAAAGGATATTTTCAAAAATCCAATACTTTTGTAATTATAACTCCAACGGAAAAGAAATTGGTGTGCATTTTTGCATAAAAGCAAAATAAATACGGAATTTTGTGGGAATGTGCAAAAATGCACACCAATCAACAGTAGATTTGTGGTATAATATACATTATATTTTTCGGCAGCCGATCCAAGTCTTTTCTCCCGCCTACAGCGGGAGAAAAGACACCCAACACAGGTATTTGCAAAACCTACGGATTGTTAAAATCCGATTTAATCGGCACTTTCTTAATCCTAGCCTCCAGCGTGAGCTTTGCTCACGTTCTAACCTCCGGCTACTACATGGTGAAATAATGAAAAATTACATTTCTTTTTCCTGCGGCGGTAATCCTCCGCTGCGGTTCTGCCTTGAGTCATTCGGCAAAGATACGGTAAGACTGGGCAGAGGTCCCGTTCACGGAAACAGCGGCAATGCGAACGATATATGTATTCCCGCGGATATTACAGTTGTTTCAAGAGCCCACTGCGTTTTTTTCCGAACGCCCGGCGGATGGGCGGTAAAAGACAGCGGCGGTGTGAACGGACTTTTTATGAACGGTGTCAAAACGGACGTTCACGAGCTTCACAGCGGCGATAAGCTGTACATAGGCACAAACGCCGACCGCTGCAT